>DASTRU010000097.1:0-2673 GCA_035761045.1 Burkholderiaceae bacterium
TCCCCACGTGCGTGGGGATGAACCGGAGACATGAGCATGAGTGCGTTACCCGCATTTGCGTTCCCCACATGCGCGGGGATGAACCGGGCTACAACGACGCATCACACAGCGCGCATGTGTTCCACACATGCAGGTGGATGATCCTTAATAGGTAATGCCTCATTTCATTAAAACATCCGTATACGGTAATGAACAGAATGTGCCGCTCAAGCATGCACATCAACAAGCATGTTTTCATGCGCATATTGACGTAAGCCGCACCCAGCGATGAATGCAAGAGCATGGGACATGTGTCACTCAAGTACATGAATACAAGCCGCGTTTTGATTACTTAAAAACTCTTTACAACCACTCATTACCCGCATACGTGGAAACAGCGCGCCGACGTAGCAGCACATGCTGAACGCGCTTAACCATGCCCGCGCTTGCGCGTTACACGCCATCACAACTCGTCGTCATCGCAATCACAAAGCCCGGCGTTGAGATCGGCCATGGGGACTTCCCATATCACCCAAGGAGTTGCGGTATGCATAAGAACCTCATCACTGGTTTGACGACGATGGTCATGATTGGCGCTTCAATGGCCGCCCACGCGCAATCGGACGCGTCGTCGATGACCGAGCGTAACGTCAAACAACAGCAGCGTATCGAGCAAGGCTTGGAGTCGGGGGCGTTGAACACGCGCGAGGCCGCGCGGCTTGAGCGTGGGCAGGCGCGTGTCGATCGAATGGAGGCGCAAGCCCTTAAGGATGGACAGTTGAGCGAGCAAGAGCGCGCGCGCATCGATAAAGCCCAAGACACGCAATCGCGCGCGATTTATTCGCAAAAGCACGATGCCCAAACGGCCGATCCCACTTCGCAATCGAGCCAGCGCATGCGCACCGCCGTGCGGCGCGACGTTAATCAGCAGCAGCGGATTGACGATGGCGTCAAGAACGGGTCGTTGACGAACCAAGAAGTCGCGAAACTGCAACGCGGACAAGCCGCCAACAGCCGTCAACAAGCGCGCTTCGGTCGCGACGGCGAGGTGGGCGCTGGTGAATCCGTGCGAATGGCGCGTCACGAAAATCGGCAAAGCGCGCGGATCGCAAGACGCAAGCACGACGCGCACGTGGCACCCGTCAAATAACACTTCTAGGCGTTCAGTTGGACGCCTTCCAATAAGTCGTCCACCGCCTCTGTGGTCGTGAAATACATCACGACCACATTTTTTTACGTGCGGCAATGCTCACTTGCTCTCAATGTGGGCATGGCACAACTAAATCAAACTATTAGGATTTCTAAGTCGGGGGACTAGATGAATATGTGTACCTATGCATGCGCATCGGCGGGTCCCCATTACCTCGGGGGGAAACGGAATGCGCGGCGGAAGAACAAAAATATGGATTAGCGTGGCGTTATTGAGCGCGGCGGGTTGTGGCGGAGGTGGCGGCGGCGATGGTGCGACTTCGTCTACTCAAGCAGCGCCCTTGATGTCTGGCGTTAACGACAGCAAACCCACGCCGGCGCCGGCCGCTTCGCCGGGTGGCGACACTACGACTGGCACGAATACGACCGGTACGAGCACGACGGGCACGAGCACGACAGGCACGAGCACGACAGGCACGAGCGCTACCACCTCGTCAATTACACCTGCTCCCGCTCCCGCTCCTGCGCCAACTTGCGCTTCCGTCATCGGCGATCCAAATGGCGTGAACTCGGCATGGGCTCGCCCGAATTCAACGCGCAGCGCGTTGGTGTACGGCACTACCAACCGCGGTGATCGCATCGCCGATTACTCGCATGCCGGTTACGGCGGTGGTGGAGTGGCATTGCCAAATGTGTCGGAGGTAATGCGTTTGAATCCCTCGGGTGGCGACGACACGGCGCGCATTCAACAAGCGCTTAACGACGTCTCGGCCCGATCGCTGCAAAACGGTTTTCGCGGTGCCCTGGTTCTCAACCCGGGCCGGTATTTAATTTCCTCGCCTCTTAAGATTTCGAAAAGCGGCGTGGTTTTACGCGGAGGCGGCGCGTCTCCAAGCGACGTGACGCTTTATGCGCCGACACCAATTAGTCAAGGCTTCGTGATGCTGCAAATCAGCGGCACCACGCCCGTATCGAGCGAGGCCGGCGCGACGCGTACCTCGATCAGCGACGCCTACGTCCCCTCGGGTGCGATGAGCGTGAACGTGACGCAGCCGGAACGCTTCGCGGTGGGTGACCGCGTGGTGGTGCGTCGACCCATCAGCACGGAATGGGTGGCGTTCATGGAGATGGATCAGCTTTACCGCGACGGCGCTCATCAAACCTGGTTGGATCCTCAAAGTTCTAGCTCGGTGCAACGTTGGTTTCGCACGATTAAGCGCATCGACGGTACGCGCCTAACGTTTGATATTCCGTTAACCGACTCATTCGACATGGCGTTGAAGATTTTTGGAACCGTGTCGAAGACCACCACGAATTCCGGTTGGATCGAAAACAGCGGCGCTGAAAACCTAAGTTTTGATTCCAACGCGCCGCGCGGAACGTGGGCGTACCAAAGCAATCCAGACTTCTTGGCCGTTAGGCTCGACTACGCGAGGGATCTCTGGTTGCGCAACATTAAAACGCGTAACTTCACCGATAACGTGGTGGTGGGCAGCGATGCTTCGCGCGTGACCTTATTCAATCTAGAACTGGCTCACGACAACA
>DASTRU010000098.1:0-8791 GCA_035761045.1 Burkholderiaceae bacterium
GCCGCCACGTCCGCTACTTGTTCTGGCGACGCAGTACGGATGACGAGGGGAGGGTGCCACGGCATTTCTTGTACCAACGCTGTGGGGGGTGCTACAACGAGTGCGGGCGCTGCTGGTTGGGTCGCATTACCGTTCGCGTCATTCGCAGGCGCGGCCGCGGGTGTGGGCGTGCCGGTCGGCGTAACAGTGGTTCTAATCTGTTGAGGCGCTGGCGCGTCTGGGTTGAACTGGTTGACTTCTTCAATGCTTATCGCATGCGGAGAATATTCATGCGACTTCGTAAGCGTTGCGTACCGGCTCTCTAGTAACACGTGAAGCTCTACCTCGGCTTGCGAACGCGTAACGATGTTCGATTCGGTCTTGGTGGAGATATGCCATCGGCCCAGCGCGTTTTTTCGTCCACTAAAAATTTTCGCGGCGTCGACTAAAAAGCTGTCCGACCCACTCTTACATTTAGGTTTGGTGTTACGAAAAATTCCTAAGAAACCTGTTTGGCCGTTGTTGCCGTTGGCGGTGAGTTTGTGGCTTAACAAACGATCAATGCGACTTGCGAGTGTGCTGTTGTTGGGCGATAAGGAACGAGTGGTAACGGGAGAGCCGAGCCGGGCTTCAAGGGATTTATCGAACACGGTGGCGGCGGCTTGCCACACGTTACGTACCGAAAAGCCCTGCATAGCTTTGCTAAACCACATACCACCCTCCCTTTTAAATTGTTCTTCAAGTGGACGTGATGAGTCGATCCATCACGGGTCGAGGAAAGGGTAGCATCCATTACTCGCCTAATGCCTCATATCCACGTCGGAGTTTGCAATTCGAGATGAGCTTGATCAATTGACGTTGCATCAACGTCAATTGATCAAGTCCTAAGTTTTTCTCGAATCGCGAGGGAGCAGGTTTAGTGCCCGCTGTTAAAGCAGATTGGATTCATGCGCATGCAAGCGCGCGACACGGCTCTTGGCGAGCGGCGGGTTGTTGGCGAAGTACCGCTTGATGCCCGTAACGATCGCCTCTGCCATCTTTTCTTGAAACGCGGCGTCATTAAGGCGACGCTCTTCCTCGGGGTTGGAGATGAACGCGGTCTCCACGAGGATCGATGGAATATCGGGCGCCTTGAGCACCGCGAACCCGGCTTGCTCCACATGCGGCTTATGCAAACGATTAAGCCGGCCGATATGGTCAAGCACCGAGCGGCCAAGCTTTAGGCTGTCGTTGATCTGCGCCGTGGTGGAAAGGTCAAGCAGTACGCGCGCCAACATCTTGTCGCGCGTATCGATGTTCACGCCGCCGATCAAGTCCGCGTCGTTTTCCTTCTTCGCAAGCCAACCCGCGGCGGTCGAGGTCGCGCCGCGTTCGCTTAGGACAAACACGCTGGAGCCGTTCGCGCTGGTGTTGACGAACGCGTCGGCATGAATGCTGACGAATAAATCGGCTTGCACGCGCCGCGCCTTTTGCACGCGCACGTGCAAGGGCACGAAGTAATCGCCGTCGCGCGTGAGCATCGCGCGCATATTGGTTTCGTTGTCGAGCTTGGCTTTGACGCGCGCGGCGATGCGCATCACCACGTCCTTCTCGCGGCTGCCGCGCCGGCCCATCGCACCTGGATCCTCGCCACCATGACCGGGATCGATCGCGATCGTCACGAGCCGAGACACCAGCGGCTTCCTGGTCGAGCGAGGCCGTATCGACGCGACTTCGGTCGTGCTGTTCGCCGCATCGCGCGCGGGTTCGCTTTTGTGAGGCTTGGCCGTTGGCGCGCTTTCAGCCGGCGCGTCGGAATCGACCTTACCGCCGGGCAAGCTTCGCGCAAGTTCGGCGATCGGATCGGGCTCGGCCGGTGGAGTCGCGGGAGTCACCACGACTTCCGTCTTCGGCAGCAAGGACAACAAGGGATCGGGCGCGACGAGCGGATACAAATCAAAAATCAACCGATGCCGAAACTGCGCGACGGGCTCCAGCGAAAACACTTGCGGGTTGACCGCTTGTTTCAAGTCGATCACCAAGCGCACCACGCGCGGCCGGTTTTGCCCCACGCGCACCGCGTTGATGTATGGATCGTTGGGCGTGATTTTCGCGACTAAGTCGCGCAGCGTCGCGTTGAGTTCAATGCCGTCGATATCCACCACCAAGCGCGGCGGGTTGTCGACGACGAAGTGCGTGAACTTAAGTTCGTTGTCGTGTTCGAGCGTGACACGTGTGTAGTCTTGCGCCGGCCATACGCGTACGGCCGAGACGGTCGCGGCTTGCGCGTTTGGCGCGGCCAGCGGCAACAACAATGTCGCGCCCGCGGCTTGCAGCAGCCGGCGTCGTTTAAACAATGTGTCGTCGCTCACGTCATGACGAGCCGAGCGAGACAATCGGCGCCTAACGGTGTCCATGCTTCAATCAATGCGTGGCGCCCCGGTTCGGCATACGTGAGCCGAACATCGAGGTCGGGGGGAGGAAGCAGATCGCCGGCCTGCTCGGGCCATTCGATGGCGCATATCGCGTCGCTTGCAAGTACATCGCGAAATCCTGCGTCAAGCCAGTCGGCATCCCGATTAAACCGATAAAAATCAAAGTGTTGGAAGTATAAGTTCGATGTTTTCGAGCTTGTATGTGAAATACGCGTCAATGTGTAGCTTTCTACAAGCGCGTAGGTTGGACTTTTGACCGAGCCGACATGTCCCAACGCGCGCAGCATGCCGCGCACGAGCGATGTTTTTCCCGCGCCTAAGTCGCCGTGCAAATGGATGTGCAGCTTGATTGGCAGCACGCTCGCGAGGGCCGCGCCCAATCGCGAGGTGGCCTCATCGTTCGGCAAGGCGGTTTCGCGCACGGCGTAAGGAGCGGGGTTCATACAATGCGTCAATGGATTTAAAAGCGCTTACAACCACGATCAAGGCTTGGGCACGCGAACTGGGCTTTGCCGATTGCCGCATCGCCGACGCCAACGTGGGCGACGCGGCGGAGCGCTATCGACAATGGATCGCGCACGGGCGTCACGGCGAGATGGATTATATGGAGCGACATGCCGCGCTTCGGGCCGACCCTAAAACCTTGTTACCCGATGCGATGCGTGCCATTTGCGTACGCGCCGATTACTTACCCGCGCATTCGCAACCTGATTGGCGGGAGCAGGCGTGGGACTCCACCCACGACCCGTTACGCGCCACCGTTTCTCGTTATGCGCATGGGCGCGACTATCACAAGGTGTTGCGTCATCGGCTTGCCACCTTGGCCGAACGTATTACGCATGAGATCGGCGACGCGCATCAGTACCGCGTGTTCACGGATTCCGCTCCCGTTATGGAAGTCGAGCTTGCGATGAAAGCCGGCTTAGGTTGGCGCGGTAAACATACGTTGCTGCTCAATCGCGATGGCGGCTCGATGTTCTTCCTCGGCGGGCTTTACACAAACCTGCCGCTGCCAATGGACGAGCCCACCGGCGCGCATTGCGGCAGTTGTTCGGCGTGCATGGATATTTGCCCAACGCGCGCGATCGTGGGGCCTTATGAATTGGATGCGCGTCGATGTATTTCGTATCTGACGATCGAACTCAAAGGGCCAATTCCGGTTGATCTTAGGCCGTTAATTGGCAATCGCATTTACGGTTGCGATGATTGCCAGTTGATTTGCCCGTGGAATAAGTACGCGCACGTGTCGTCGTTGCGGGACTTTGACCCACGACATGGGTTGGATCGCGCGAGCTTGTTGGAGTTGTGGTCATGGACGGATGAAGACTTTTTAAGTCGCACGCAAGGCAGCGCGATTCGTCGGATTGGGTATGAACGTTGGCGACGCAATCTTGCGGTGGGTTTAGGTAATGCCTTGAGGCAGACGAACGATAGCGAGGTGCGCGACGCGCTCGCGCGGCGGGTAGGGCTTGAGGGTGAGTTAGTGGATGAGCATGTGCGGTGGGCGTTGGGGGCGGGACGTTTATGGCTCATGAAGTGATGCTTATAACCGCAGGCTACAAGTATGTTGTCAAAGTTACGATCAGCGCTGACGAGATTCACTTCTTGTTCGCATCGGCTGCGTTTAGCAACGAATCATGACTACTACATGAACAAATTAATCAAACCCATTATCCGCACGCTTGCACAAATAGCAGTTGTGTTCGGCGTATGTGCTTGTCAATCCATGCCGCATGCGCAGGAGGATTACGTTCAGCCCAATGTTGAGTACAAGCATTACTCGCTGACGTTGATTGGAATGAATTACACAAATCGGTATATCGATCAGTTTTTTGTGAATGGGCAAGGCGGAGGGAACTTGTTTGTAAGCACGCCGACATCGGGAGGGGGCAAGAGTGCTTGCTGTGTCGGGTGGTCAACGACAACTAAGTTGCCGGTGAAAGTAAAGGTCAAGTGGCATAGCGGTGGATGCACGATAACCGAAGTCACTCGTTCTGGTTACCAGTTCAAAACGAATCGCTCTTTCTTTAAAGAAAAAGAAGTGACGTTTAACGGTCCAGTGCCAAACAGCCCCAAATATTTTGTTGTTCACATCTACGAAAACGATGACGTGGAAATTTCGATAAGTGACGACTATCCAGCACCACGTTTACAGCTAAGCGAAGGTCGGCGTGATCGAACGCCTTACCCGCCTTGCGACCAAAACGGGGTGTCCGATGGGAACTAATCGCTTTCCAAAATTAGGTCAGCTAAGCGACGTGTTGCAGCAGTCTGCCGATCTTGCACGCTACGACTTACCGCTGGTAGACCCAACGCTACTGTGCCGCCAAGATACTGCGCTCAGTCGAATTAAAGCTGACGTACTTGCTAATCAAAATCAAGATAAAGACCAACCGCCATCTTATAGTTGCGAGCAAGTGTTATGGCTTAGCTTCTTCTTTGATGGCACAGGCAACAATTTAGACGCTGATACCGGTACGCATGAGCACAGTAATGTCGCACGCATGTTTCGCGCGATGCCTTTGGACAACAAGAATGTAGGACGTTACTCGGTTTACGTCCCCGGCATAGGAACGTATTTTAAAGAAATCGGCGATCCAGGCGGCACAACATTAGGTCTCGCATTCGCCAAAGACGGTGAAGCCAGATTGTTATGGGCACTAAGAAAATTCGATGAATTTTTGGCTACCGCTGAAGCGCGTGCTGCTAACCCAACCAGCAAAATATTAAAAATTAATGTTGCCGTCTTCGGCTTCTCGCGCGGAGCAACCCTAGCGCGGGCGTTCGTTCGAGAGCTTGCAAAGCGCTGTTTGTATATCGCGGAGAACGAATGGCAACATCGATCGAGCAAGGCACCGATTGAAGTTAAATTTTTGGGCTTATGGGATACGGTCGCGTCTGTCGGCTTGGTCGGAAGCGCATTAGGCACGCTTGGAATACGACCTAATCCGATCCATTTAGCTTTCGGAGAGCCTGGCGCCGATCCAACGCAAATTAATATCGCTAATGGTCATGGTGCTTGGGCGAGTGATCTAAAAATTGGTGGTTTGGTTAAAGAGTGCGTACATCACGTATCAGCACACGAAATGCGCAATTCATTCCCGCTAGATAGCGTGACTCGCAACGGCGAGAAGATTGCGAACAGCAAGGAGGTTGTTTATCCGGGTGTACATTCAGACGTGGGCGGCGGATATCGACCCGGCGAGCAAGGGCGTAGCGCTAGGAGAGTTGAAATGCTTAGCCTCGTCTCTCTAAGAGAGATGTATAAAGAAGCGTTGAAGGCAGGCGTTCCTCTTCTTTCGCCAAGTACGTGGGAAGACTACAACGAGCAAGACTTTGAAATCGACGAGGTGCTCATTGATAACTTCAACCACTATCAAATTTACGTCAACGCCAACAATCTCTCTTTAGGTGAAGCCATCAACAAGCATCAAGCAGTGTACTTCGCCTGGCGCTTTCAACACATTCGCAAAAAACTAACGCGGCTCGCTAATTCGAGTCAGCCGACCGACGAGAAAACCATCGAGCAATTCGAGGCCGATATCGAGCACGACGAACGCGCCTTGCACGAGGAAATCGATCGCATTCAAAAAGAAGACGGTCCGGCTATTACGCAGGCCAGTCGCCGCGTGACGCAAGCGCGAGATGCACAGCGTCGCTACTACGAGGGATATGTCGATACGACCTCGGACCTCAGCGAGTTAGCCAAGCGCGAAGCGCAAGCGCAAGAAGATTTAGCAAACGCGCAAGATCGTTTACTCCGCGCACGCGCGCGACAAGCGACGTTGCCAAGTCGAGGCAAGCTTGTGAACGCGTTGCGTAAGTTCGACCGCAAGTTGCTGCAAGCCGCCGAAGACATTTACGCGCGTATTCAAGAAGAGCCTGGGCTACGTAACCGCCTGCGCCCGCATTACAAGGGGCTGATCACCGCTTATGAAAACGAGTTCATCCACAAGAGCGGACTTACGGACGAAAAGATTATTTCGTTCTTCGACAACTTCGTGCACGACTCACTCGCTGGCTTCGATCTTGATGGCACCGATCCATCTGATCCGCGTGTCGTCTACGCGGGTGGGAATCTGAAGCTTAGATTCGCGGCTGTCGGGCGGTCACACGCGGAGGCGGCTTAAAACGCACCTAATCCCTACCGCCCACCCACGATCTGCACCCAATTCATCCAAACTGGAATCGTCACCGCCGACAACACCGTTCCCAACGAAATCAGCACCGCCACTAGCGCGCCATGCCCACCCATCCGCTGCGCCAAGATGTACGCCGACGACGCGGTTGGCAGCGCCGCGAACAACACAACGATTTGCAATTGCACACCATGCACGCCGAGCGCGCGGCCCACGACTAACGCCACCGCGGGCAGCACCACCAGCTTCACCGTTGTAATCCACGCGACTAAGCCTTTGGCTTCGTGCGCACCGGCAAGCTTTAGTCCGGCGCCTACCGCGATCAGTCCAAGCGCGATCGATGCCGAGCCTAGGCGACTCAAAATTCCCGCGATTGGATCAGGCAACCGAAAACCTAAGAGATTGAAGATCACGCCCGCGAGCGTTGCGATCAACAATGGATTGCGCGCGAGTTCCGTGAGCAATCCACGCTCGCTATGGCGCGCGAGTGCGAATACCGCGGCCGCGTTACACAAGGGCACGCCGATGCCAACCAAGATCGCCATCGACGCCACGCCCGCTTCGCCGCCCAAGCGGCCCGCCAATGCCAGTGCGATGTAGCTGTTAAACCGAAACGCGCATTGCACGGTGGATGCCCACACCAAGCCGTCGAGCTTGACCAAGCGCGCGGCCCATCCAAGCGCGATGCCGGTTGCAATTACCGCGACGCCGGTTTGCGCGAGTCGCGTGGTCGTAGTGAAGTCAAATGGCGTGCGCGCGATCGAGTAAAACAACAGCGCGGGAAACAGCAGAAAGTAGACAAGGCGTTCAAGCCCCAACCAGAACGCGGGCTCCAAGCGCGCGAAGCGCATGAGCAGGATGCCGATGGCGATCAACGCAAACTCGGGTACCAGAAGCAGCGCGGTTTGCATTGGTGGGCGCGGGCTAGAGCGAAAGTCGCATGACGTTGTCGTCTCGAATGTCGAACGTCATCCGGTACGACGCATACACCGAGCAATACACCACCGTCATGACCGCAACCAGCAACGGCGAGTACAGCACGAGTTGAAAACGGGCCGGTACGCCCAGTAGCGTGAGCACCGTCAACGCCACGATTTGCACGAGCACGACAAGCACGAACAAGCCAACGCCATACGCGACGAAAGGCGCCAAGTTGCGCCAGGCGGCCACGGCGCTAAAGAACAAGGCCTTGACGGGGCTAACGTCGTGCCACGCGACCAGCACGGGCGCATACCAAAACACGAAGGTGATCGCGAGTTGCAAGACGATGGCGACGATCATCGCGCGCACGACATCGGGCTGTTCAAACGCATCGGGCGCGGTTTGGCCGAAGCCGACCGTCGCGCGTAGCAATTGCCCGCCGTCGAAAAGCGCCGTCGCAAGCATCGCAAGCGCCAAGGCGACGAGGAACAACACGCCCAACACCAGCAAGGGGCGCACGGCGCGTCCGTCGTGTTCGCGAAACGGCGCGACCAGCGTGGTGGGCAGCACGCGGCGCCCAGCCACGACGTCGCGGCACCCGACCATGAAGGCGAGCGACAAACCCGGATACAACACGGCGGGCAAGACGAGGCCCGCGATCGGGATCATCGTCAACAACAAAATCGCGAACACAAAGGTCATGAAAAGCGTCATCAACCCCAGCGGCTGACGACGAAACAAGGCGATGCCTTGCTTGATCCATTCCCAACCGGCCCGAGCCGGCAAACCGTGCGCTTGCATAAGCAGTGATTGATGATTTAAGGCAATGCGTGGTCGTGCAGACGACGCAAACGCAATACGCGCTCGAAATGCGCGGGGTCGTGCGGCGTTAAGGTTTCCGCCTCGCGCGGGAGGTAGTAGTCGTACAGCCGGCTGATCCAAAAACGCAAGGCCGCCGCGCGCAGCGCCATCGTCCAAGCCGCGCGCTCTTCGTTCGAGAACGCGCGCACGTCGTGATAAGCGCGCGTCAATGCTAGCGCGCGAGTTTCATCAAGCTCGCCGGTGGCGAGGTCAATGCACCAATCGTTAACGGTGACCGCAAGGTCGAACAACCACGTGTCCACGCCGCCAAAATAAAAATCGATGAAGCCGCCAAGCCGAGGCGCTTGCTCGGTCCCGTCGAACAACACGTTGTTGCGAAACAAGTCCGCATGCACCGGGCCATGCGGTAATGCGGTGAAGGTGGGCGTCGATGCATACGCGAGTTGTTCGCGCACTTCGTGATGCAAGAGCTGACGCAAGGCGGGCGGGATATGGTCGGCCACCAAGGGTTCGGTC
>DASTRU010000099.1:0-10229 GCA_035761045.1 Burkholderiaceae bacterium
AGCATCGCGGTTTCAGGCAATAGCTTCGAGAAGTAAAACCGAATGGTCGCAAGCTTGGCGGTATAAAACTTATCGCCGGACGATTGTTTATCCAGCGCCACCCGCGCCATGCGCGCGAAGAAGTAGGCAAACACCAAATGACCGACCACGCGCAAATAATCGACTGCCGCGCCGCCGACTTCTTCTTGATTGCCCATGGCTTTCATGCCGAGTTCCATCGTCAGCTTGGTGACCTTGTCGCCTAAGTCTGCCAACGGATTAATGAACTCTTGCATGTCCTCGCTCACGCCATGCTCTTCGATGAAGTCTTGCACGAGCTTGCCGAACTTGCGCAGTTTGGTGCCGTTATCCATCAACACTTTGCGGCCGAGTAAGTCGAGCGATTGAATCGTGTTGGTGCCTTCGTAAATCATGTTGATGCGCGCATCGCGCACGAACTGCTCCATGCCCCATTCACTGATGTAGCCATGGCCGCCAAACACTTGCAGGCATTCGCTGGTCGCGATCCATCCGTTATCCGTTAAAAACGCCTTGGCGATTGGCGTGAGCAGCGCGACGAAATCCGCCGCTTCCTTGCGCACGTCTTCGTCGGGATGATGCAACTCGCGGTCAAGCTGCATCGACAACCACGCCACCATCGCGCGGCCACCTTCGGCATACGCGCGCGCGGTGAGCAGCATGCGTCGCACGTCTGGATGAACGATGATCGGATCGGCCGCTTTATCGGGCGACTTAGGACCCGAGAGACTGCGCATTTGCACACGGTCTTTCGCATATGCCGCCGCGTTTTGATAGGCGACTTCCGTAAGCCCCAAGGACTGCACGCCGACCGCCAAACGCGCCGCGTTCATCATCACGAACATTGCTTGCAAGCCGCGATTGGGCTCGCCGATCAACCAACCGCGCGCGCCGTCGATATACATCTGACAGGTGGAGTTGGAATGAATACCCATCTTGTGCTCGATGCCGTTGCACACGATCGGGTTGCGTTCGCCAATCGAGCCATCGGCTTTCGGCAAAAATTTAGGCACCACGAATAAGGAAATGCCCTTGGTGCCGGCCGGCGCGTCGGGCAAACGCGCGAGTACTAAGTGCACGATGTTCTCGGCCATGTCGTGTTCGCCGGAACTAATAAAAATCTTTTGCCCTTCGATCTTGTAGCTGCCGTCGCCTTGCGGTTCGGCCTTGGTGCGCAAGAGTCCTAAGTCGGTACCGCAATGCGGCTCGGTCAAGCACATCGTGCCCGTCCATTCGCCCGACGATAGCTTAGGCAAATAGGTTTTCTTTTGCTCCTCGCTGCCATGCGCGAGCAAGCATTCATACGCGCCATGCGTAAGTCCCGGATACATCAGCCATGCTTGATTGGCCGAGTTACCCATTTCGTAAAACAACGTGTTGAGCAAGAACGGCAAGCCTTGGCCGCCGTATTCCGGTTCGCACGCGAGCGCGGCCCAGCCGCCTTCGACGTATTGTCGGTACGCCTCCTTGTAACCCTCGGGCGTGCGCACCTCGTGCGTGGTCTTGTCGTGCGTGCAGCCTTGCTCATCGCCCACGCGGTTCAATGGAAACAACACCTGCTCGCAAAACTTAGCGCCTTCCTCGAGCACGGCATCCATCGTCGCGGCATCCATCTCCGCGTGCCGCGGCATATCGCGATACACGCTTTCCACATCGAGCATTTCGTGCAGCACGAACTGCATGTCGCGTAACGGGGCTTTGTAAATCGGCATGGTTTCTCCTAAAAGTAGTAATGCCGCGAGCGGTTGTGATTTAAGTCGTACGACGCGCGCGCCGCGTGGGGTCGTCAACGGGCGCGCGATAAGCATCCAGCAAACGCGCGAACGCCGTCTTCGCGCGCGTCACGCTGCCCTTGGCGCGCATCAATCGTGCTTCGTGATGCAAGGCCAGCATGATTCCGTAGATCTCATAGATCAATTGGTGGGCATCCGTATCCGCGCGTAGATGACGCTCTTGCACCGCCATCTCGATCGCGCGTTCAAGCGCGCGTTGCCACGCGCCCACCATCTCCACCAAGGCATCGCGCACCGGACCGGGTCGATCGTCGAACTCCACCGCGCCGCTTACGTAAATGCAGCCTTGGGGAATTTCCACCGAGCGCACATGCTCGACCCAATTCGCGAACATCGCCTCCAATCGCGGCAAGCCGCGCGCCTTACGCAACGCGGGCGCGAACACCGTCGCCTCGAACCGTTCGTGATAGGCCCGCAACGTGGCGATTTGCAAATCCTCGCGCGAACCAAAATGCGCGAACACGCCCGACTTACTCATGCCCGTGCGCTCGGCGATCAAACCAATCGTCAAGCCCTCGAGCCCGTCGCGCGCGGCGAGCGCGAGCGCGGCGTCGAGAATGGCCGTACGGGTTTGTTCGCCCTTGGTGCGGCTGGTGGCCTGTGACGTCATGACAGGTGGCGAGTGCGAGGAGTCTTTCAGGAAATAAATCGAACGTTCGTTCGATTTTTAAGCGACCTTACGCCGCTCGCACAGGCGCGTCAAACATTTCTTATCGAAGAAGCGGCATTACCGACCAGAACGTAAACGATCGAGATCGCGGCGCTCGCGTTTGGTGGGGCGGCCTTGGCGTTGCGTTTCGGGATCGGGCGCGAGACGGCGCATCTCGGCCGCGCGTTCGCGGGCCGCGCGGCTCGCGGGCGTTTCCTCGTACAAGGTTTGCGCGACCTTGGCGGGGCCACGCACGTCGGAGACATCGAGCACACGCACTTCGAATTCACCACCGGGCGTGACGACGAAAATCCAATCGCCGGCTTGCACGTCCTTGCCCGGCTTCGCGTCGCTGCCGTTCAAACGCACGCGGCCGCGCTCGCACGCGGTGACGGCAAGCGCGCGGGTTTTAAAAAAACGCGCCGCCCATAACCATTTATCCAAGCGCACACGCGACAAAGACTCGTGGGTCGTCATGGCCAAAAGCCTAGCGCCGCTCATGCCCGCAGTGGAAGCACGCGATCGGGCGTGACGAGAAATATTCGATCTCCGGGCGCCGGCGCGATCGTATGCGTACCGGTAAAACTACCAAACGCGGGCAGCACGCCCAGCGCATGGTTGAACCAAAAACACGGCAACCGCACCGCCTCGCCGCGCCCATGCAAGCGATAGGCAGGATGAATATGCCCCGCCAGCACATATGCGCCGTCCAAGGTTTGCGGGTGATGGCATAAGGCGAAGGGGCCGAACCGAAAGGGTTCGTCCACCACGCGTACGCCGAGATCCTTCGGTGGCTCGCCCGCGCGTGCATCGTGATTACCGCGCACGAGCACGAGATCGAGTTGCGCGCACCTTGATCGCCATGCGCGCAACGCGCCCAAGGTCGCGGGCGCATGCGAGGTTTTGGCGTGAAGAAAATCGCCGAGGAACACGATGCGTTCGGCCTGCGTGGTGTCTAGCAATGCATCGAGCACGGCGAGATTTTCCGCCGTCGTGCCGCGTGGCACTGGCACGCCCTGCGCGCGAAACGCGGCGGCCTTACCGAAGTGAATATCGGCGATGAATAAGGTGCGTTCGCGCGCCCAGTACGCCGCGCGTTGCGGCAACAAATGCAAACGCTCGCCGGCGATTTCGATTTCGTTCATGGCAAATGGACTCGCTACACGACAGCCGCGTTCCGCGCGCTTTACTTCCCCAGCGCCCCCGCAACCGCCCGAACCCGCGCCGCGCGCACCGCTTCACGAATCGCCGTGGGCCGCGCGACGTGTTCGGCCGCGATCGCGCCCGCATCCACGCCACGCGCCGCCGCCAATGCACTCAACCAAGGTTCGCGCACGACAAACGGTCGATCAAACATCCCCAACCTTCCGCGCTGATCCGCCTCGCATGCATCGAGCATTGCGTGGAACCGTTCGGGCCGGCGAAACGCATCGACGCGCTCAAGCAAGTCGACGACGGTCGCGGCGCGCATCTCGCCGATGCGCATGAGATTGCCGTGGTCGCGCGCGACGATGAGCGCGAGATCGCGGCACTCGACCGGCACGCGCCAGCGTTCGCACAAGTCACGCGCCAGCTTCACCGAACGCGCTTCATGGCCGTGATGACGCGGCCACATTTGCGGATCGGTCGCGCCTTTTCCTAAGTCGTGCAGCAAGGCCGCGAATCGCGTGGGCAAGGCATGACCAAGCGTGGCGGAAGCGTCGATCACCATCATCACGTGCACGCCGGTATCGACTTCCGGATGATGCTCGGCGCCTTGCGGCACACCCCATAGAGCGTCCAGCTCGGGCGCGAGGCGCTTGAGCGCGCCGCATGCGCGCAAGACGTCGAACATGCGCGAGGGCGTGGACTCCATCAAGCCGCGCGAGACTTCTTGCCAGACGCGCTCGGGCACTAGGGCATCGACCTCGCCGTCGTTGACCATCGATCGCATCAACGCAAGCGTTTCGGGCGCGATTGAAAAATCGCTAAATCGCGCGGCGAAGCGCGCGATGCGCAAGATGCGCACCGGGTCTTCGACGAACGCATCGCTAACGTGGCGAAACACCCGCGCGCGCAGATCGGCTTGCCCGTTGAACGGATCGACGAGCACGCCGTCCTCGCCACGCGCGATGGCGTTGATCGTTAGGTCGCGTCGCTGCAAATCGTCTTCGAGCGTTACGTCGGGCGCCGCGTGAAAGCTAAAGCCGTGATAGCCAGGCGCCGTCTTACGCTCGGTACGGGCGAGCGCATATTCCTCGTTGGTTCGTGGATGCAAGAAGACCGGAAAGTCGCGCCCCACCGGCCGATAGCCAAGGCTCATCATGTGCTCGGGCGTCGCGCCCACCACCACCCAATCGCGGTCGCGCACTTCAAGGCCGAGCAACTCGTCGCGCAAACTTCCGCCGACTTGATAAATCTTCACGGACAAACTTAGGCGTAAATGCCGTCGTACCGCGCGATGGGACGGCCGTCCGCGTGCGCATCCGCCACCCATTGCGCGACGGCGGGATGCGTCTCCACCGCGCGCATGTACGCCTCGCACTCGGCCGGCATCGCGACCTCGTAGGTGCGAAAGCGCATGACGACGGGCGCATACATCGCGTCGGCCGCCGTCCACGCGCCAAACAAGAACGGCCCCCCCGATGCCTTGAGCGCGTCGCGCCACATCGACGTAATGCGCGCGATTTCCGCCTCGACCTCGCTCGTGCGGCCCTTGCCCGGATAGCGGTTGCGAATATTCATCGACATATGCGTGCGTAGCGCCGCGAACCCCGCATGCATTTCCGCCGAGATGCAACGCGCCCGCGCGCGTGCCGCGACTTGCGCGGGCCATAGCCCGCGATCGGGAAAACGTTCGGCGACGTATTCAATGATCGCCAGCGAATCCCAAATACGCAGCTCGCCGTCTTCCAACACCGGCACGCGGCCCGAGGGACTGACCTCGGCGATCCGCGCGGCGGTGTCGTCTTGCGCGAGACGAATCAGCCGTTCCTCGAAGGCAATGTTGGCCGCCTTGAGCGCCACCCACGGCCGCATCGACCACGAGGAATAATTTTTATCGCCGATGAATAAACGCATACGGTGGAGTCCTTAACGACGCGCGCGCGTGCGGTATTGCGACAAGGCAGCCTCGGGCGTGCCCGCGAACGTTTGCGTCACGCCGCTTTCAAGCGGCACGAGGCGATCGAGGCCGAGTTCCTTAGGCGGCGTCCAACCGGGCGGCGCGACGTTATCGACGCGCATCGAGTCCAAGTTGTCGCGCGACATGAGCGGCGTGCCTGGCAGATGTTCGAGCATCCAGGCTTGCAATCGCGCAAGCGCGTCGGGCAGCGGCAGCACCGGACGCGGGTGACCGCTAGCAATCGAGGCCATGCGCACGAGTTCGCGCAAGGTGTACACGCGCGGACCGGCGAGTACATAGGTCTTGCCAATGGTTTCGCGTTCGTCGAGCGCGTTCACGAACGCACGCGCGACATCCATGACATGGATCGGCTGAAACCGCGCTCGCGCACCACCAATGGGTAGGACTGGAAACCAGCGCGCGAGCTTGGCGAATAAATTGATGAAATGGTCGTCCGGACCAAACACGACCGATGGACGGAAGATCGTCCAATCGATGCCGCCCTCGCCGCTCAAGCCGTTGCGCGCCGCCGCTTCGCCGTCGGCCTTGCTGCGCAAATACATCGACGGCGCGTCGGATGCGGCGCCTAAAGCGCTCATGTGCAAGAAGCGCCGCACGCCTTGCGCGCGCATCGCGCTCACGATGGCACGCGGTAAATCAACGTGCGCGCGCGCGAAATCGGGGCCGTAAGGGTCACCCGGCCGCGAATGCAAGATGCCGACGAGATTGATGACCGCGTCGCAACGGCTCACCAATTGCATGAGCGTCGAGGCGTCGTGCACATCGGCCTCGACGACATCGACGGTTGGCAACGGCAAGAGATCGCGCGCATGCGCGTAACGGCGCGTTGGCACGATCACGCGACAACCGCGATCGACGAGTTGCGCGACGATGGCATGACCAATAAAGCCCGAACCACCGACCACGAGAATGCTCTGGTGTCGCATGTTCACGTCACGAGGAAGAGAGTTGAAGTGGAACGTCGTTTGTTATTTGTTTGTTTATGGCAGCTCGTCGATCGGCAAGGAAGGCGCCGGTCCGATCTGCCCAAGCCACGCGCGCAGCGATTGCGGGCGCCCTTCGGCCAAGGCCGCGTAGTACACGGTATTCGCAAGCACTTTCTTGACGTAATCGCGCGTCTCGGCGAAGGGAATCATTTCCGCGAAGATCGCGCCTTCCACCGGCTGCGCCAACGAGCCGCGCCATTGTCGAGCACGACTCGGGCCCGCGTTGTACGCGGCCGACGCCAGCACGCGCGAGCCGCCTAAGTCGTCGAACGCCATGCGCAAATAGGCGGTGCCAAGCGTGACGTTGGTTGCGATGTCGTCCACGCGGCGCGCCGCGTCGTCCGGCAGACCAATGCGCTTGGCGACGTAACGCGCGGTGGCCGGCATTAATTGCATGAGCCCCGACGCGCCAACGGACGAACGCGCGTTCGTCACGAAACGCGATTCTTGGCGGATCAAGCCGTACACCCATGCTTCATCGAGCCCCGCGCTTTTAGCCGCGCGCGCGACGGCGTCGCGCCACGGCCGCAAATAACGTTGCGCGAAATCGTGCTCGGCGCGCGTGCGATCGGCGGTGTTCACCGTACGGTCGTACACCTCTTTGCGGCGCGCGAATTCGGCGGCGGCCAGCAATTGCCGGTCGTTCATCTCGCGCAAGCTCCAGTTCCATTCGCGGTTGCCTTCGAAGCGCCAATTCAACGCGTAAAAGCGCAACGCGCGCGCGAGCCCTGGATGCGAGGCCGCGATCGACAACTCTTGATCGGTGACTGGCGCCGCGCGCGGTGGCGCGACGATGGCGCGGCCCAATTGCTCGGTGGCTAATTGCCCGTAGAACGAAAAATCGTCGGCGAGTTTTTCGAATTGCGCTTGCGCGAAGACGGCGTCCTCGGGGCGTTTCTTCTCGGCGAGCAAGGCGCGCGCATGCCAGTAAATCCATGCCGGATCGCGCCGGCCGGATTCGCTCATGCGCTCGGCGCTTGAGCGCACCATGGCCCAATCTTGCACGCGCAACGCGGCGCGAATTTGCCATTGCAACGACTCGTCGCCGCGCGTGTTGATCGGGCCGAATTCATCGGCGCGCTGAAACCATGCATACGCCTCGGGCCACGCGCGGCGCGCGGCGGCCTCGCCCAAATGCGCCCACATCCACGCGCGATCTTCATTGCGCAACGACGATTCGACACGCGCGAGCTCGGACGCGGCTTGCTTTGGGTCCGCGCGCGCCATGCGCACGAGGGCGAGCAACGCGATTTCGCGCCGGTCCTGCGAATTGAGCGTCGCGCGCGCGAGCCAGGCCTTGCCGCGCTCGGCCACTTGATCGACCGCGTCGAGATCCGCGCGTGCGATCACGCTTGCAACGCGCCGCCCTTGCGACACCGCGTTGACCGCGTATGCATTGCGCACCATGCGCCACAACTCGGCTTGATCAAACACCTTGGCCTCGGCCATGGTCTCGATGAGCGCGACGCATGCATCGGTGTATTGCCGCGGATCGGCCAGCGCCTCGCGCGCGTCGTCGCGAATGCGTTCGCGCATGACGGCCTGCGCTTGCTCGAGTTCACGTCTTGCGCGAAAGGTTTGCGCATAACACGTGACTTGCGGGTCGTCCTTCAACACGAACAACGGGTATTGCTCTTCAAACCGCGCGACATCGCCGCGCTTACCGAGCGCGAGCAACCAATCGTTGCGCATGCGATCGGCGATCGCCTCGCCATTCCAACGCGAAAGAAAGGCGCGAATTTCCTCGTCGGGCGTATCGATGCGCGGCGCTCCGCCCGGCTCGAACATGCGTGCGCGTAGCCGGTAGTACTCCACGTATGAAGGAATATCGAACTTCGCGGGTAAGCGCGCGGCTAAATCATTAGCGCGTACCGCATCGCCCGCGCGCGCGGCATCGCGCAGCGCGACGAAGGTGTCGTCGGGAGTTGGTTCGGGAATGGGCCTGCGTTGCGCTATTGCCGGCGAGAGCGCCGCACATAATGCGATGCCCGCGACGATGAACGCGGCGGCCCTTCGATACACTGCCATCGTCATGACCACGACTCTAGCACGCACCCCCGAGGACAAACCGGCCTTACGTCGCACTTTGATCGAGTGGCGCAACAGCTTGTCGCCCGACGTGCGCGAAGCCGCGGAACGCTCGATGAGCACGCATTTAATCGCGCTCGCTACTCAACATCCAATTTGGACGGTCGCGGCTTATTGGCCAATGCGCGGCGAGCCGCGTTTGGATGCCGCATGGCAAGCATTGCGCGATCGCGACGTGGCGCTCGCGCTGCCAGCCGTCGTCAAACCCAACGCGCCGATGGAGTTTCGCTTGTGGCAACCCGATGCCTTGATGACCAAGGACGAATGCGGCGTGCCCACGCCGCTCGAAGCGCCGGTGGTGAACGACATCGATGTTCTCGTGGTGCCTTGCGTGGGGTATCACCCGCGTGGGTATCGGCTTGGATATGGCGGCGGATATTTCGACCGTACGCTGATCACGCTGCGCCCCGCGCCGTATGTGATCGGCGTCGCGTTCTCTGGCCAGTTATGCCGCTTCACGCCCGACCCTCACGACGTACCGCTTGACGCCATCGTGACCGAGCGCGGCGGTTTGATGCTCGCGGACATGGCGCCGCGCGTGTAACGCCCCGGACGCTTAAGGCAACGCGGCCACGCGCTCCCAAAGCGCCATGGTCGCGGCCGCGTTGTTGAGCGTGTAGAAGTGCAGACTCGGCGCGCCGCCGGACAACAAGCGTTCGCACAAGCCGCTCACCACGTCTAGGCCGAACGCGCGAATCGAGTCGCGGTCGTCGCCATACGCTTGCAACCGCGTGCGAATCCAACGCGGAATCTCGGCGCCGCAGGCATCGGAAAAACGCGCGAGCTGCGAATGATTGGTGATCGGCATGATGCCCGGCACGATGGGAATGTCGACACCGTAGGCCTGCACTTCGTCGAGAAAACGAAAGTACGCGTCGGCGTTGAAGAAATATTGGGTAATCGCCGAATCGGCGCCCGCGCGCACCTTGCGCACGAAGTTCTCGACATCGGCTTCGGCCGACTTCGCTTGCGGATGCACCTCCGGATACGCGGCGACCTCGATATGAAACCAATCGCCGGTTTCCTCGCGAATAAAGGCCACGAGTTCGTTGGCATAACGAAACTCGCCGATCTCGCCCCAGCCACTAGGTAAATCGCCGCGCAACGCCACCAAGCGGCGGATGTTGTGCGACTTGTACTCATTCAAGATCGCGCGAATGTTCTCGCGCGTGGAGCCCACGCACGACAAATGCGGCGCGCCTTCCACGCCGTCGGACTGAATATCGAGCACGGTCGACAACGTGCCTTCGCGCGTGCTGCCGCCGGCACCAAAGGTGACCGAGATGAACTCGGGCTGCAAACGCACGAGCTCGCGGCGCGCGGCGCGAAGCTTGTCGATGCCGTCTTGTGTTTTAGGCGGAAAAAATTCCAAGCTGAAGGCGTTCGGCATGATCGGATTAACGCTCGTTTAAAAACAACGTACTCACCAACGCATCGAGTAGCCAGGACACGAACCCGTACAACAAGCCGCCCAGCACGCCCGCCCAAAATCCCGCCACCGCAAACCCCGGCAGCAAATAACTCGCGCCCCAAAACAACAAACCGTTCAACCCCACGTAGAACAACCCAAG
>DASTRU010000100.1:0-8242 GCA_035761045.1 Burkholderiaceae bacterium
GGCTTTGGTGGCACGGCTGGATATGACGCTACGCTCAATGGCAAGGTGCTCGACCTTGCGATTCGCGAAGCCGTGAACAACTTAGTCAACGGGCTCGACGCTAAACAATGGGCCGTACCGGGAGCACGTTAATGCGCGCGCGCTTCTTATCGATCGGCCTGCTGTTGGCCGCGGGCATGCTCGCCGGTTGCGCGCAGCCCGCCAAGCCGCTGTATTACTGGGACGGCTATCAAGCCCAGTTATACGAATACCTCAAGAACGAAGGCGCCAGTCCCGAGGACCAAGTGCGCGAACTCGAAGCGCAAGCCCTCAAGGCGCGCGCGGCCGACGCGGCATTGCCGCCCGGCTTTCGCGCGCACTTAGGCGTGCTGTATTTGCGCGTTGGTCGTGGCGATGAAGCGCGGCAGCAATTCGAAGCGGAAAAGGCCGCGTTTCCCGAAGCCGCGCATTACATGGACTTCCTGCTCAAGCGCATGAGCAAAGCCTAAGTCCTTAACCCAACGTTTACGAGAAATCGCGATGACACCTACTCTTGTTCGAGTCGGCCGCTACGCGCGCGTGCTCGGCGCAGTGTCGATGTTGATGCTGCTCGCCGCCTGCGCCGCAACGCCTTACGACTACACCGCGTTTAAAAAAAGCCGCCCGACGTCGATGCTGATATTGCCGCCGGTCAATGAATCGCCCGACATCAAGGCCACGCCCGCGGTGCTCGCGCAAGCGACGTTGCCCTTGGCGGAGGCGGGCTATTACGTCTTGCCCGTGACCTTGGTCGACGACACGTTTCGCGAAAACGGCGTGACCACGCCCGCCGATATTCACGAACTGCCCTTGCCTAAGTTGCGCGAGATTTTTGGCGCCGACGCGGCGGTGTATCTCCGCGTCAAAAAATACGGCACCAGCTTTCAACTCATTAGCAGCGAAACCCTGGTCGTGGTCGAGGGCCGCATCGTTGATTTACGCACCGGCGCATTGTTGTGGAATGGCAGCGCCGCCGCGTCGTCCAACGAAGGCCAAAGCTCCAACCAAGGCGGATTGGTTGGCATGCTCGTCAAGGCGGTGATCAATCAAATCGTCAACACCACGACCGACGCGAGCTTTAAGTACGCCAATCTCGCCAACCAGCGCTTATTAGGCGGCGGCCGCGTGAACGGCGTGTTGTACGGACCGCGTTCGCCTAATTACCAAAAAGACCAACAGCCGAACTAAGTTTTTTCGCCGCTTACTTCGTTGGCTGCGAAGTGTTCGGTTGCGCGGGCGCTTGCCCTTGATTGCCCGATGTCGGCGTGCCTTGCTCGACGCCGACATCGCGCGACGGTTGCGGCGGCGCCGTCGGTCCCGAAGGCACGCGATCGATTCGCGTGGCCCTAGGCGGCACCAAAACACGCGACGCTAATGGCGGCGGCCCTGGTTGCCGCGCGAAGTAAAGCGCGACGGCCGCGATGTCGGCATCGCTCAACGCGCGTGCGATCGACGGCATTTGTCCGCTCGGGTCGGTATTGCGCGCCGTGTTTTTCCACTCGTTCAAGGCCGCGACTAAGTACTCGCGATGCTGCCCGGCTAAGTACGGATACACCGGTGGCGCGCCAATGCCACCCGGCCCATGGCAATTCGCGCATGCCTGCACGCGCAATTGCGAATCGCCGATGCGTGCCAGCGTGCGGCCACGCGCGAGGCTTGCGGCATCGGCGGCGGTGGCGTTCACGGGCGATGCGGCGACCACGGGTTTAAGGTCGGCGTAATACCGCGACACCGCCACGCGTTGCTCGTCGTTCAAGCCTTTGGCGATCGGCATCATCACCGGGTTTTGCCGCACGCCGTTCGCATACGCGACGAGTTGTCGGGCTAAGTAATCGGCCGATTGCGCGGCCAACTTAGGAAAACCGCCCGCCGCGTTGCCCTCGCCGTTCGCGCCATGGCAGCCCACGCAGGCGGCCGCGCCTTCCACGCCTTGCGTCGCGATGCGCGCGCCTAAGTTATTCGGCGCGGCCGTTTGCGCGTGTACTACCAACGCCGGCAAACCTAAGCCGAGAGCGAGAGCAATGAGCGAGCGTTTCATGCTTGCACCAACGGGCCAGGAGACTTCAAGTAGTGCCTCGTGATCGCGTCGGCCGCCCAGTAGGCCAACGCGCCCACCGTATCCGTCGGGTTGTACGACGCGTTTTGCGGAAAGCACGAAGCGCCAATCACGAACACGTTGTGCACGTCCCAGCTTTGCAAATACTTATTAACCACGCTCGTCTTCGGATCCGAGCCCATGATCGTGCCGCCCGTGTTGTGCGTGGTTTGGTACTGCGTGACGTTGTACGGCCCCTTGCGCGGCGAGCTTGCGACTTGTTTGCCGCCCATCGCGCGGCCAATGTCCGCCGCGCGTTCGGTCACGTAGGCCGACATCTTTAAATCGTTGTCGGGAAACTCGAAGGTCATGCGCAGCAAGGGCAAGCCGTACGCATCGCGATACGTCGGATCGAGATCGAGGTAATTGCGCCGAATGGCCACCGAGCTGCCATGCACGTTGATGTTGCTCGTATGGTTGTAATGCTCGACCACCGCCTTCTTCCACGCGCTGCCCCAACTCGGCGTACCCGGCGGCACCGGGTGAAACTCAATCGGTCGGCCGTGGCTCATGATCTCGCCAACGTAGGCGCCGCCAATAAAGCCGAGTGGCCCATGGTCGAAGTTGTCGCTTACGAAATCGGAGATCACCGTGCCATTCGCGCCCGAGCGCATGAACGGATTGATGTTCACGTTCTTGTCGAAGAACACATTGACCGAGCCCATCGTTTGGTACGCGTAATTACGGCCCACCACGCCTAGACCCGTCGCGGGGTCGTAGGGCCGACCAATGCCCGAGAGCAACAGCATGCGCACGTTGTTGAGCGCGAACATGCCGACGATGACGAGCTTGGCTGGTTGCTCGAACTCGCGGCCCATCGCGTCGATGTAGGTCACGCTGCGCGCTTGCTTGCGCGCGTCGTCGAGGTTAATGCGCAAGACTTGGCATTGCGTGCGCAAGGTGAAGTTTGGGTCGCGCATCAACACCGGCAATAACACCGTTTGCGGCGACGACTTCGCGTAATGCTCGCACCCATACCGCTCGCAAAATCCGCAGAACATGCAGCTTTGCAATTGCATGCCCTCGGGATTGGTGTACGGCTGGCTTAAGTTGGACGACGGTTGCGGATACGGGTGATAACCGAGTTGCGCGGCGGCTTTACGAAATATCGCCGAGCCATATGGCTCCTTCATCGGCGGCGTGGGGTAGTCGCGCGCGCGCGAGTCTTCGAACGGATTGCCGCCCGCGATACGTTGGCCTTTGAGATTGCCCGCGCGGCCACTCGTGCCGAGCAGGTATTCAAAGCGGTCGTAATACGGCTCAAGCTCCGCCGCGTTCACGCCCCAGTCTTGCAACAGCACCTCGTCGGGAATGAACTTCGCGCCATAACGTTCAACGTGATGCGAACGCGCGCGTAAATCGCTGTCTTGAAACCGATACGTCTGTCCGTTCCAATGTACCGCCGCGCCGCCCAAGCCCGTGCCGGGCAAGAAGCTTCCCCAACGTCGAATCGGCAACGCGACTTGGTCGGCCCGATTGCGAAACGTGAGTGTTTCTTTCGCGGTGTCTTGCATCAAGGCCTTGCGCACCGAGTAACGCAATTCATCGTGCATCTGCGGGCCTTGAAAGTCGGGCACCGTCCAGCGTGGTTCGCCGCGTTCGAGCCCGACGACTTTCAATCCCGCGCGCGTGAGTTCGCGGCCCAGTAAGGTGCCGACCAAGCCCACGCCTAGCAGCACCGCATCCACTTCCGGTAAGCGAGTCGTGGTCATGTCAGCGCCTCGTCGCGGCGTCGCCGGATTGATGCATCGAATGCGCGCGCGATGGCGCAGGTGGAATCGATTTGCGATCGCCCGCGTGCGAATCCATGCCATGGCCATCGCGCTTGTCGGCCAAGCTCATTGGCGCTTGATTGAAGGCGATGCCGTGTTGATCGACCAAGTGGTAATACGAGGCGTATGCGCCCGGAAAGCCAATCATCCGCCACGACACCATGTCGCGATTGCCGCCATACATCGGGTCGCCGAAAAAACCTTCGACCGTTAATTCAAGCAGGGACTCGAAAAACACATTCGACGGCAAACCGCCCAACTCCACCTCGCCACGCTGCAAGGCCGTGAGATACGCGTCTTGCGCCGAAGGCGAGAGCGCGTCGAAACGCGTATTGCGCGTGCGGCGCAAGTCGTCGTCGATCGCGCGCAAGCCATTGCGAAACAATTCGGCTGGCGTGTACGGCAATTGATAGCCCTGGGTGGGCGCGCCGCTGTGCCACGGGCCTTGCTTGTACAGCCGCTCGCCCGCGCCCCAAGCGCCGGCCAATTGCGCGTCGATGTAATGCGGCACGCCGGCTTCGATCGCACCGGGGCCGACCGCGTCCGAAGGAATCAACCGCGCGACGGCCGATTCGACGAAGCGTGCTTCGGCGGGTTTGAAAAAAGCGTAAGGCTGCGCCGCGCGCGATGGTGCCGCCTTAGGCGATGGCGCGGATTTCGACGACGCGGCATCCACGCCATTCGCGATCGATGCGGCGCTTGCCGCACCCGCGACCTTTAAAAAAATACGGCGCGATGGCTCGTTCATCCGGGGCTCCTAAGGCGTGAAGGCATTGCGCCTTAGGAATCCTTGCCCGCAGATAACGCGCCTGACTTGTTTACTTAGGTTTTAGGAAATGAACGACGACGATTTTTCTCGACGATGGCGTACAAAATTAGGCCATACGCGACGAGACGGATCATGTAGGCGACCGGCGCGGCTTCATCGATACCGAAATCCACCGCGATGAACACGCGATTGACGGCTTCGATGAGAAACGACAGCGCGAACCATAAGAAAAACCGGTCATGCGAACTGCGCCAAAACCGCAGGAAAAATAAGGCGGCGATCAAGGAGCACGCGGCGATCGCGCCATGAAGCATGTCGATCATGGCAAACCTTCTATTCGTCTTCGTAAATCAAGCCGTACAAGAGCAACAGCATCGCCAGCAGCGCGGCGCTAAGTCGAAACGGTTGCAAATCCACGTCGGTAAAAACAATACGGTCCATGACCAGCAGCACGTTGTTCACCGTCAATCCGGCAAAACACAGCCCGCTCCAAAACAGCAAGCGAAACCGCGTGCGCAAATAGCCGCGCAGCAGCAACGTCATGCATGCGAACGATGTCAGGGCGCACAAGGTGTAAACGATTTTGGCGATCATGATCGGCGGCTCATTCCTTGCGCAATTTGAAGGCGTCGGCGAATTGTTGCGCCTGCCTAAGTGTTTTTGAATGGATTAAATGAGTGACTTCGATCAATCGCGTTGAATACGCACGCGCGAGCGCGTCCAGCACGTCGCGTAATTCGGCGGTGTGGGGCGCGTAATGGCACACCTCGCCCTCGCGAACCGCGATATGCGCCGCGCATAAGGCATCGAGCAATTCGCGCGCGTTCGCCTCCGGCACGTACAAGCGGCGCGCGAGTTCGGCCGCATCGCATCCTTGTTGAGGCCGCGCGCGCAACAGCAATAAGGCTTCGAGATACGGCACCGACGGCACGCTCGTGAGAACGAAGCGGCGCACGTCTTCGGAAATGGCCGCGTCGTTGGTCATGAATGCGCGGATGTCGAATGCATCGCGGCGCAACTCGCCGCCGCGCCCAAGCCCGCCGCGCGCCCCGTGGCCCAGGCCCATAGGAAGTTATAGCCGCCAATCGGCCCGAATGCATCGAGCACTTCGCCGCACAGGAACAAGCGTGGATGACGACGACTTTCCATCGTGCGCGGATCGATCTCGCTTAAATCGACGCCACCACCGGTGACTTCGGCTTTTTTATAGCCTTCGTCGCTCGTCCACGGCAGCGGGCAACGCACGAGAACATCGATCAAGCGCAAACGTTCGTCACGCCGTAATTCGGCCAGCGTGCGCGAGGCATCGACACGCGCGAGATCGAGCAACACGAGCGCGAGCCGCTCGGGTAATTCGACGCGCAACACCGCAAGCACCGGCCGCGTGCCTTGGCCTTGCGGACTGAGTCGCGCGGTCCAATCGGACTCGTTCAACGTCGTCCAGCACGCGTGCAAGCGCGCCTCGGTTGGCCCTTCGGCGCGCGCGCGCACCACCACGTGCGACACATCGAGCGCGGCCGGGCCGCTATAGCCGTGATGCGTGAATAAGAATCCGCCCGTCGCGCGCGCCTCGCGTCGCGGCGCCTTCGCCTGCAGCGTGATGGGAAACGATACACCGGCCAAAGTACTAAAGGGCGAGCCCGACGCTAAAACCGGCGTAAGCGCGGCATACGTGGGTCGCATCGTATGGCCCAACATATTGAGCATGCGTAAGCCCATGCCGTCGCTGCCCGTATTCGGCACCGACAAGCCGCCGGTGGCGACGATGACCGCATCGACATCGAGCGGCGGCGCGTCGTTCAACTCGATACGCCATCCGCGCGCCGTGGGCGCGAGGCCGGTGACCAATGTGTCGGTCAACAGTTCGGCGCCGGCATCGCGCGCGGTATTGAGCAGGGCATCGCGCACGTCGCGCGCGCGTTGCGAGGCGGGAAACAGTTTGGCCGACTCGGGCTCTTCCACCAGCGGTAAGTGCAGCTCGTGCTCGAAGAACGCGATTTGTTCGCGCAAGGGCCACGACCGCACGATGCGCTTGAGCGTATTCGGCGACGAGTCGGTGACGAAACGCGACTCATCCAAGCGCGAGGGCAAGACATTGCAACGACCGCCGCCGCTAATCAAAATTTTCTTGCAGCCTTCGCGCGTGCGTTCGAGCACCAGCGTACGCACACCCGAACGCGCGGCGAAGATCGCCGCCATCGTGCCCGCCGCGCCCGCGCCGATGATCGCGATCGACATCGATTAACTCAACCGTTGTTGAAACACGAGCCCCGCATGCTCGCGCAACGCATGAAAGCGAATGTCCTTCCATTGCTCCTGCGCCACGCGCAATTCGGCGCTCATGCTCGCGAGGAACGTCGGTGCTTCCACCACGTCGTAGGCGATACGAAACGCATTAGCCTCAATGAAGCGCTTGAGTTCGCGCGGGTCGTCGCACGTGATCCAACGCGCGATCGTGTAGCGCGCGGGCATGTAGCGCGCCTTCACGCCGTATTCGGCTTCGAGCCGATGCGCGACGACTTCGAATTGCAATTGCCCGATCGCGCCCAGCAACAACGCGCCGCCCGCGTGCGGCCTAAAGACTTGAATCGCGCCTTCCTCGCCAAGTTGGGCCAAGCCGGTGCGCAATTGCTTGCCGCGCAAGGGGTCGGCGACCTCGACCGCCTGAAACAACTCGGGCGCGAAAAACGGCAGCCCGGTGAATTGCAACGACTCGCCCTCGGTCAAGGTGTCGCCCAACTGCAATACGCCGTGATTGGGAATGCCGATGATGTCGCCCGCGTATGCGTCTTCGAGCAATTCGCGGCGTTGACTTAGGAAGGAGACCACGTTGTTGGTGCGCAAATCCTTACCCGTGCGCCCAACCTTTAAACGCATGCCGCGCTCGAACCGGCCCGCGCATACGCGCACGAAGGCCACGCGGTCGCGATGCGCGGGGTCCATGTTCGCTTGGATCTTGAACACCACGCCCGCGAACTTCGGTTCAATCGGCTCCACCGGCCGCTGCAAGGCCACGCGCGAACCCGGCGGCGGCGCTAAATCCACCAACGCATCGAGCGCTTCGTTCACGCCAAAGTTATTAATCGCCGAGCCAAAGAACACGGGGGTTTGTTGGCCGGCGAGAAACGCCTCGCGGTCGAACTCGGGCGACGCGCCTTGCACGAGTTCGATCTCGCCTTGCGCGCGCACGAACTCATCGCCAAAACGTTTTAGACATTCGGGATTGTTGATGCCGTCGATGATTTCATCGTCGTCGCTTTTCTTATCCTCGCCCGGCGCGAAAACGCGCATGCGATCGCGCCGAATATCGAACACGCCCCCAAAATGCCGCCCCATGCCCACAGGCCAGGTAAACGGTACCGCCGGCATGCCCAGCGTGCGTTCGATTTCCTCCAGCAAATCGAGCGGCTCGCGCACGTCGCGGTCCATCTTGTTGATGAAGGTAATGATGGGCGTGTTTCGCGCGCGGCAGACCTCAAGCAAGCGCAGCGTTTGCGCTTCGACGCCGTTGGCCGCGTCGATCACCATCAGCGCGGCGTCCACCGCGGTCAGCACGCGGTAGGTGTCTTCGGAGAAGTCCTTGTGGCC
>DASTRU010000101.1:0-9824 GCA_035761045.1 Burkholderiaceae bacterium
AAGATCGCCGAAGGAATTTGGCAGCGTGGTCAGAGGAAGACGGTATGCGTCAAGCACCCGAAGTCGAGTCAGCTGACCGAGGCTCTCAGGTAGCGCGGATAAATAGTTTCGGCTTATGGAGATTTCTTGAAGCCCGGTGAGCTGCCCGATGCTATCGGGTAATGCTGTTAGTCGGTTATCGGCTAGGGAAAGGTCGTTAAGCTGAGAGAGATGACCGAACCATTCGGGTAGCGTGGCGATGTGGTTATCGGTGAGGTCAAGCGTTTGGAGTTCAGAGAGTTGGCTGAAGGACTCAGGCAACGTTGTGAGTTGATTGCAATGAAGATTAAGCGTGTGAATTTGAGACAGACGACCGAACGACTCCGGCAGCGATGTCAAATGATTAAAACTGAGATTAAGCGTTCGAAGCGGTGTTAAAGCCGTAATGCAATCAGGCAAGGTGGTAATAAATAACCCATGCAAAACTAATTCATGATCTTGCTGTTGTAAGCAAATTTCCATGCGCCGTGCCGCCTCGGCGCGTTGTTCATGCGGCCCTGCGTCTTGAATCCAGGCATTGAGTTCCGCGCGTTGTTGCGGGGTCCATGGATGAACAGCGGCGTTTGATGAGGAAGGCTGCGCGGACTCCGCCACGTCTTCCAAAACGGATGGGTGAAAGCAAGACAAGCACGAGGTAATCGAGGGAAATTTCATGTTCGCGGACCAGTTAGTACATGAGACGAGCGAGAACCGTTAATAGCAGTAGACCTCGCGACTCATAGGTGACGGCTTCGCCAACAGCGTTCCCACTGCCTGTGCATGTGGTTATGGGTAATTCATCTAACCCTTGACCGGCACTTTTCAAAAGCAAGCAAACAATTTGTGCGCGCGAAGTTAATTGGCCTCTGTTGCAAACATGCTTCGCACCGTGGCGATCCACGCCGTCTTAGGAAGATTAATAAGGTACGAGCGCAAGGTGTTTTCCGTGGCGTGCGTCCAGTCGGATATCGGCGTGCGCGCAAGGTTGGAATCCAATTGCTCCACGGCGGATGCACGGGCTACCTCGCCAGGCCAGCCTTTTTGGCGTTTGGCCAACTGTCGTATGGCGATTGGAGTTGCCGATGTGCAATCGATTAAACCTACGACGGCTATTGCATACAGCATGGAGACACGCGTGCCCGGTCCACGTGTGTAAATTCCAATGCCGGTAAGTGATTGATTGGTGCCTCCTAAAAAATCGGGCGCGGTGCTGCGTGCAACCATCAGCACCCCATCAAGTTGGCCGTTGCCACAGTAACGACTAACGGCATCCTTAATCGCGGACCAATTTGGCCCAAACGCTGGCTTACTTAGAAATTCACTGTGCTGATTGACGGGCGCGAATTCGTTGCTGGAATAAGGTTTACGTATCACCGTTATGGCTGGGACAACTTCCTTTAACGCTGCTTCCAGTTGATCCTCGTAAGCCGAATCCACCTTCCAAGCGGAAATGTCTCTTTTCTCCAGTTCGTTGTTGAAGGCGGTTACCCCTACGTGTTGTCGATCTATTGTTTGAGCGATCGTCGATACCAAGCCAATTCGTTTAATCCGACTTGCCGCCTCTGGAGATACTTGCGCGGGGGTCACGGCGCATCCGCTAACAAAGTGAGCGACGACCAAGCTGATGGCGATTTTGGGAAACGCGTTCATAAAGAAAATGATGGGGAGTTCGGCGATTTATTGATCAAACCAGTATTGGCGTGTTGATCATTCGCGTTCACGAAGCGAGACTTTTTTGAATGTTCGCAATCGTTCGCCAAAACAAAAAACCCGGCGCAAGGCCGGGTTCAAATAGATGGTGGGTTGTGTAGGGTTCGAACCTACGACCTACGGATTAAGAGTCCGCTGCTCTACCAGCTGAGCTAACAACCCGGCGCTTTTCGCGGATGTTTGTATGAGGAAATTTGGTAGGCCGTGCGGGATTCGAACCTGCGACCAACGGATTAAAAGTCCGCTGCTCTACCAACTGAGCTAACGACCCAAAAGAAGCGCGCGATTATAGCGAAAGCTGAGTCAACTCAAAATCACGAGGCGCATGCGTCATGCCAAGCGCTCGATTCGCCACGCCTGATAGCGCAAGGCCGCGATCGCCCCGGCCACGATGCCCGCGAGCGCGAGGAACGACCCGAGCGCCAAGGTCGACACACCCGAGATGCCTTGGCCGATCGTGCAGCCTAGGGCCGTGACGCCACCCGCGCCCATCAACACACCGCCCGTCAAATGATTGGCGGTGTCTTCGGCATCGCGAAAACCTTCCCAGCGAAACCGTTTGGACAGTAGCGCGTGCGCAAGACTGCCCGCGATCACGCCCGCAACCGTGGCGATGCCAAAACTCACGATGCGCGACGCATCGCTCCACAACATCAGTAGTTCGAGCGCGTAGGCAAACGGCGCGACGAAGCTAAAGCTTTCCATGCGGCCGGAATTGGTGGCGATGAAGCGTTCTTCGAGCGTGTTGGGGTCCTCGGCGATGTAGCCGAGCGATCCGCTTACCCACCACGCCGCGACGATGACGGCGCCCACCACAAGGCCGCCCAGCACGATGTCGCGTTTGATGGCCGATTCGCGAAACGCGCGCGGCGCGAATACCCAAGCGACGAGCGCAAGTCCCAGCAAAGCACCCATCCACGCTTGCGCGTGAGGCCGAACGAATCCGCCGGCATGCGCGACCACGCTGCCAAGGTCTTGATTCGTCGCGAGTTGGATTGCGACGGTATCCACCGTATTCACGCGCCACACCGCGAACAAGCCGCGCAAGGTCATCGCCGCGCTAATCGCGATCGCCAAGGCGACGACGAGGGATTTCAAATTGCCGTGACCGATGCGAATCAAGGTCTTGGAGCCGCACCCCGAGCCCAACACCATGCCAAATCCAAACAACGCGCCGCCCACGAGCGAGGACAACCAGGCCAAGCGCGGCGTCGCGTAAATCGTTTTCGTGGTGTCGATCAGTCCCGCGCCAACGAGCGCGGCGGTACCGATCATCGCCACCGCGATCGCCAACACCCACATGCGCATGCGATCCCAGGCGCCGAAATTCACGATGTCGGCGATCGCGCCCATCGTGCAGAAGTTGGTGCTGTGTCCAACGAAGCCGAACACGAAGGCGAGGGCGAACGCGCATCCGACGACGAGCGCGTGCAAGGCGGAAAGATCGGCGGGCATGGGCGCGATTGTAGGCGTCGCGTCCGCGCTAAACGCCCTAGGCGGCGACGTAGCGCGTGGGGTCCGTCACGCCCGCGTCGATGAAGCCTTGTCGGCGCAAGCGGCAGGCGTCGCAATGGCCGCATGCGCGCCCCAAATCGTCGGCTTGATAGCACGAGACGGTCAGCGCGAAATCAACGCCATGCGCAAGGCCAGTGCGCACGATCTCGGCCTTGCTCATGCCGATGATCGGCACGTGAATCGCGAGTCGTTCGCCGCCGACGGCCGCCTTGGTCGCGAGATTGGCCATGGCCTCGTAGGCGCGCACGTACTCGGGCCGGCAATCGGGATAGCCGGAGTAGTCGACCGCGTTCGCGCCGAAGAATAGGTCGGACGCGCCCAGCACCTCGGCCCATCCCAGCGCGATCGACAACATGATGGTGTTGCGCGCCGGCACGTAGGTGACGGGAATCGCGCCGGCTTGCACGCCGGTGGTGGGCACGTCGATCGAACGGTCGGTCAAGGCCGAGCCGCGTGGGCCGACGAAAAGCCGCGAAAGGTCGATGTCGACGATTTCATGGCGCGCGGCGCCAAGAGCGTGGGCGACGCGCGCGGCGGCGTCTAGCTCCGCGCTGTGTCGCTGCCCGTAACGCACCGACAGCGCGTGGCATTCAAAGCCTTGCGACCGCGCGATCGCCAGCACGGTCGCCGAATCCATGCCGCCCGACAGCAGCACGACCGCCGGACGCGTCATCACTTCAACGCCGTCAAGCGTTCGCGCGCGGTTTGCGCGGCGGGCGTGCCGGGGAATTTATCGACGACGTCGCGGAAGGTGCGGCGCGCGCCGGCCTTGTCGTTGAGTTCGAGCTGGCTGTTGCCGATGTTGATCAAGGCATCGGGAACGCGCGGGTTATCGGACGCGGCTTTGATGAATTCGCGATGCGTCGCGATCGCGCCCTTGAAGTCGCGCGACGCGTATTGCGCGTTGCCAAGCCAATATTGCGCGAGCGGGGCGTACGCGCTGCCCGGCCATTCGCGCAAGAACTGAGTGAAGGCCGATACCGCGGGCGCGAACTGGCTTTGCCTAAACAATTCAAACGCCGCGTTGTAGGCCTTTTGTTCGGCGGGGTCGACCGTGACTTCCCGGCCTTCGACGACGGCTTTTTGCGGCTCTTGTTTTTTCAGGCGTGCGTCGAGATCGGCGAATTGGTCGCGCTGCCGCTTTTGCACGTCGGCGACTTCTTTTTGCAGCACTTCGATCTGGCCGCGCAGTCGCGCGATCTCGGCGCGCAGCGATTCGAGTTGCTGCGTGAGGTCAAGCTGCCCGGACGAAGCGCGGCTTTCCAACCGCTCGAGACGCGCGGCGTTGTCCTTTTGGCTGGTCTCGACTTGCGTGCGCAGTTCGAGAATGGCCTTGCGCGCTTCGTTGTCGGGAAACAATTGGGCGCTCGCCGCGAACGGCAGGGCGAGCGCGATCAGGGCGAGCGTGCGTTTCATGGCTTAGAGGTAACGCAAGTCGACGCGACGGTTTTCGGTCCACGCGGCTTCGTCATGACCGGCCGCACGTGGCTTTTCCTCGCCGAGGCTGACGGCTTCGAGTTGCGACTCGGCCACGCCCAGCACGGTCAACGCGCGCTTGACGGCTTCGGCGCGTTTTTGGCCCAAGGCGAGGTTGTATTCGCGAGTGCCGCGCTCGTCGGTATTGCCTTCGAGCGAGATCTTGCGGCTCTTGTTGTCGCGCAAGTACTTGGCGTGGGCTTCGAGCGTCGCGCGGAATTCGGGCTTGATCTCGAAGCTATCGAAGTCGAAGTAAATGCTGCGTTTGGCGAGCACGCCCTTCGGGTCGTTGAGCGGATCGATCGATTGCGCGGTGACGGGCTCGACGCCGCGCGGGTCGGTGGTCGCGCCCGAACCTTGCGTGCCGCGCGATTCGATCGGCACTGGCTTCTTGCCGGCGTCGTCGAGTTCAACCTTGCTCGCGCAAGCGCTCAAGGCGCTAACCGCGATGACGAGTGATGCGAGGGAGAGAGTCTTATTCATCGTGAAGGCTCCTAAAGGCCCGCGAGGGCGCTGCGTGTGTCAATGAAACGAAAAACTTATTTGGCGAAGGGACCCCAAGTCGGCTCGCGCACGTCGCCCGCCGCGAGCGTCAAGCGTTGGCGCACCCGACCGTCGACCGAGACGATGCCCAGCACGTCGCGCCCGCCATCGACGGTGGCGTACAGCAAGGTCTTGCCGTTGGGCGCGAAGCTTGGACTTTCGTCCGCGCCGGTATCGGTCAACGTCGTATCTTGACCGCTTTCCAAATCGAGCGCGGCGACTTGGTACTTGCCGCCATTGCGCTTGATGTAGGCGAGGGTTTTGCCATCGGGCGATATTTGCGGACTGGTCGCATAGTCGGCGCGGAAGGTCATGCGTTGCGCGTCGCCGCCGCCCGCCGGCATCCGGTAGATCTGTGGGCTGCCACCGCGATCGCTGGTGAAGTACAGATACCGGCCGTCGGGGCTGAATTGTGGCTCGGTGTCGATGCCGGCCGAGCTTGCGAGTTTGCGCGGCTCGCCCGAGCCGTCGGCGGCGATCGAATAAATCTGCGATTGACCGCCCAAGGTCAAGGTGACGGCTAGCCGGCTGCCATCGGGCGACCACGCGGGCGCCGAATTACTGCCACGAAAGTTGGCGACGACCCTGCGTTGCCCCGTGGCGATCGTATGCACGTACACCACGGGCTTGCGCGATTCGAACGACACGTACGCAAGCCGCCCGCCGTCGGGTGACCAGGCGGGGCTGATGATCGGCTCGTTGGAACTCAACGCGGGTTGCGCGTTGAAGCCATCCGCGTCGGCGACTTGCAAGGTGTAACGCGCGCCTTGCTTCAACACGTAGGCGATGCGCGTGGCGAACACGCCTTTGTCGCCGGTGAGTTTTTCGTAAATCTCGTCGGCGATGCGATGCGCGACCAAGCGAAGCTGCGCGGCGGGCGGCGTGTAGGCGCTGCCGCCAAGTTGCGCTTGCTTGACGACGTCGAGCAAGCGAAAGCGCACGTCGTAGCGGCCGTCGGCCAAGCGGTTCACGCTGCCCACCACCAAGGCGTCGCCACGGCCGCGCCAATCGTTGTAGTTGACCGGCGTGTTCTCGTCGAGCCGAATGTTGCCGGTTTCAACGATGCGAAACAGTCCCGAACGTTGCAAGTCGGCGCGGATCACGTCGGTCAGCGACTGCGCGCCAGGCACCGGCACGCCGGCTTCGTTGGCGAATGGCGCGATCGCGATCGGAATTTGGTTCGCGCCAACGCCGGTCACATCGATGCGCAACTGCGCATGGGCAAAGGCCGAAGCAAGGGCGAGGAACAACAGCGCGAGAAGGCGAATGGGTTTCATCAACATGTCGGGCAATGCGTGATCGTGAGTGAAGACGGCGGTCGGCCGGATTTATCGGGCGGGTAGGGCTCGGACTTGCGGATCGCGCGTTCGACCGCCTCATCCCAACCGGCGTTACCGCTGGATTTGGTTTTGCGCAGATTCAGCACATAGCCTGCCGGGTCGAGCTGCACCGCGAATTCGGCGCGCGGCAAGCTCGCGCTGGGGTCGGCGTAGGTGGTGTTGCTCTTGATGAGCATTTGCACTTTACCCGCGTAGCTGGGGTCGCCTTTTGGCCCGCTCGTGGCAGCGGCGTTGCCGGTGGAGGGCGCGCCGCTCGCTTGCGCGGACAAGCGCGCTAGGTTTTCCCGGAAACGCTTGTCGGCCGCTTCTTGTTCGGCCTTCTTCGCGGCCGCGTCCTCGGCGAGCTTGCGTTTGCGGTCGGCCTCGGCTTTCGCCTTGGCGAGTTTTTCGCGCTCGGCGTCTTGGGCTTTTTGCAGTTCGGCCTTCTTGCGCTCTTCGGCTTGCTTGCGTTCCTCGGCCTTGCGCTGTTCGGCCTTGCGTTGTTCGTCGAGCCGTTTTTGCTCGTCGCGTTTGCGTTGCGCTTCGCGCTCGCGTTCGAGTGCGATGTCGGGCTTGGGCAATTCGCGTTGCGGCTCGGGCTGCGCTTGCACGCGCGGCGTGGGTTTGGGCGGCGGAGGGGGCGGCGGTGTGTCCACCTTCGGAGGTGGCGGAGGCGCGGGTTGCGGCGCTGGCGCGGCCACTTGCGGCAGCGACGACCACAACTCCGCTTCCACCGCGATCGGCTCGCTGCTCTTCCACGCGACGCCAAACGCGAGCAAGCCGATCAACAGCACATGCATGCCGACCGCGAGCACTAGCGGCAGCCAACGGCGTGGCTCGCGCACCAATTCGCGGTCGAGCATCGCGTTCACGTTCAGCTCCCGCGTGGCTTCACGAGCAAGCCGACGCGCCGCACGTTATTGCTTTGCAAATCGCTCATCACGTCGGTCACGGCCTCGTAGCGCACGCTTTTGTCAGCCGAGATAACCACCGGCGTGTCGGGATTGCCGCGCATGCGCCGCTGCACTTCGCCCACGAGCTGCGAGCGCGTGACGGTTTGCTCGCGTTGGCCCGCCTCGCGCGACCGTACGCTCATCGTGCCGTCGGCCTTGACCACCACTTCCAACGGCGGCGCGGCTGGCAGTTGCGATGCCTTGCCGACCACGGGCAGATCGACCACCGCTGGATTCACGAACGGCGCCGTGACCATGAAGATGATCAGCAGCACGAGCATCACGTCGATGTACGGCACGACGTTGATCTCGGCGATGGCGCGGCGGCCACTGCGGCCCTTGCGGCGGATGGAAGCCATGGATGCGTTCTTAAGTCTTACTTCTGCCGTTGCAAGATGTTGGAGAACTCGTCGATGAAGTTATCGAAGCGCGTCGCGAGTCGATCGGCATCGGCGGTAAAGCGGTTGTAGGCGACGACCGCGGGAATCGCGGCGAACAAGCCGATCGCGGTCGCGACCAAGGCTTCGGCGATGCCGGGCGCCACGCTGGCGAGCGTGGCTTGCTGCACGTTCGCAAGCCCGGTGAACGCATGCATGATGCCCCACACGGTGCCGAACAATCCGATATACGGCGACACCGAGCCGACATTGGCCAAGAACGGCAGCGAACGTTCGAGCCGATCCATCTCGCGTAGATAGGCGGCGTTCATCGCGCGGCGCGCGCCGTCGACCATGCCTTGCGAATCGGACGCATGGCTTTGCCGCCACTTCAAAAACTCGCGCATGCCGGCGGTGAAGATGCGTTCGAGCGGACCGGCCTCGGCATAGCGATGCTGGGCGCCGTCGTACAAGGCCGATAAATCCTTGCCCGACCAAAACTCGGTCTCGAAGCCCACGGTTTGCGACTTGGCTTGCCGCAGGATCATCCATTTGCGAAAAATGGCCGTCCACGAGGCGAGCGAAAGCCCAAGCAGCAGCGCCATCACCAGCTGCACGAGCAGCGTGGCTTGCAGCACGAGGTTGATGATCGACAAGTCGTTGGCGCTTGGGGGAGTCATTGCGGCGGTGTCTTATTCGTCTACGTTGAAATGAAATGCGGCGGCGATGGCGTCGGGCATTGGAATCGGCCGGCCGCGCGTGATGTCGATGCAGGCGATTTGCACCTTGGCGCTCGCCATCAGCGTGTCGTCGCGCGTGGCCCGTTGCACGAACCAAGCGCTTGCGCCGCCCATGCGCACGATCTCGGCGGTGATCAGCAGTTCGTCGTCCAAGCGCGCGCCCACGTGGTATTCCACCTCGGCGCGCCGAACCACGAAGCCGACGCCTGTTTGCAATAGCGCGTCTTGCGCCACGCCACGCGCGCGCAACAGCTCGGTACGGCAGCGCTCGAAAAACTTCAAATAATTCGCGTAATAGACGACGCCCCCGGTATCGGTGTCCTCGTAATACACGCGCACGCGGATCGCGTGCTGCGCGAGGGTGGGGGCCTGTGGCGGGCTCGGCATGGCGGCGGATTCTAAACGAGCGTTGAGACTTTACCGGCCCGGGTTTGCATCAAGGTTTTGCGTCGAGCAAGGTGGTTTCGAGGAAACGGATCGTCGCGTAGAACTGAAAGTCGGCATTCGGTTTACGCGCGAATCCATGGCCTTCGTTGTCGGCGATCAAGTACCACACCGGTACATCGTTCTTGCGCACGCGCTCGACGATTTGCTCCGCCTCGGTCCACGGCACGCGCGGATCGTTGCGGCCTTGGATCACGAACAACGGCACCTTGATGCGCTCGGCGTTGTTAAGCGGCGAGATTCGGTCGAGAAACTCGCGCATGGCGGGGTCGCGCTCGTCGCCGTATTCGACGCGGCGTAAGTCGCGCCGGTAACTTTCGGTATTGCGCAGGAAGGTCGTGAAACTGCTGATACCAACCGCATCGACCGCGCCGCGCAGCCGGTCGCTGTAATGAACCGCGCTGGCCAACGACATATATCCGCCGTAACTGCCGCCCATCACGACCACGCGCGAGCCATCCAAGCGTGGATGCGAGGGCAGCCAATCGAGCAGCGCGCCGATGTCCTTGACCGAGTCCTCGCGCTTGTAGCCGTTGTCGAGATCGAGAAAGGTTTTGCCGTAGCCCGACGAGCCGCGCACGTTGGGCTCGACGATCGCGATGCCGAGTTCTTGCAGGAAATGATTGCCGCGTCCGAGAAAGCCAACCGTCGCTTGCGATTCCGGACCGCCGTGAATCATCACGAGCACCGGCCGCTTGCCTTCGAAGCGCGCGGGCGGCAAATGCAGTA
>DASTRU010000102.1:0-7031 GCA_035761045.1 Burkholderiaceae bacterium
CATCGCGATGTTGTAGGCACTGGCGAGGCGATCGAACATTTCGCGCTGCGCGTCGGTCCGCACGAATCCTGGCCGATAGTCCAAGCGTGCGCCGTAATCAAGCAAGGCGCGCTCGCAGCGCACGAGCCGCTCGGCGGCATCGGTCACCGCGGCTTCGGTGTTCGCGCGTTTAAGCGCGACATCGGCGGGCGTGAGTTGAGCCGCGTGGCGTTCGAGCCGTTCGCGAACAGCGGGTTTTTGAAAATCTTGCAGAACAATCAGCATGGCAAAGTCGCGTCAGAGGACTAAGACTTGGCAAGCTTGGATTCGATTCCCCGCGGTCGTTTCGCTTGCTCGCCGACATCACGCATTGAACGCGACTTCGACGCGCGGTGATATCGGGCACTGAATCGGTTGGTCCTTAAGGACAAGCCCGAGCCTAGGACCGGGGAGTCAACCTAATTCTGCACGGGCCGCGTGGAGCGGCCGCGTATTCAAAACAAAGCGTAAGACGCCTGCACATGCACGCCCGGGTTGCCGCGCGTTTCGTCGTCGCGGTCTTTTAAGCGGTAGGCGATCGCCACCCGAGTACTCAGGCCGCGCGTCCATTGAAGACTCAAGCCCCAGCCCGCGCTTGCGATCGTCTCGCTTCTCGGCAACGACGAGGTCGGCGTGCGATACGGCCGCGCGTTGCCGGTGTCGTAAAAAGCAAAGCCACGCAACGCCACGCCCTGCTCGTTCATGAATCGGGGAGACCATAAGGGGTGATGCAATTCGGCGTTCGCATACCACCCGCGATCGCCGGCGACGAGGCTTGGCGTATAGCCACGCACCGTGCCGTCGCCGCCAAGGAAGAATTGTTCGCTCGCCGGCAAACGCTCGTCACCCGTGGCTTGCGCGACGCCCAACACCCGCGCGCTTACGCCATGGCCCAACTCCCATTGCGCACGTGCGTTGGTACGCACGATGGTGAAGTTTCGGTCGGACAAATTGCCGAACGGGTCGTCGATCCGCGCTTTCAAGCTCGATGCGCTCAAGCCGCCGCCAAAGCTCCATCGGGTCGCGGCCGTGTAATTGGCGTCGAAGGCAAGCGTCGCGTCTTCGGTGCGCGTGCGCTGAAGCTCGATGTCCTCGACGCGATTCTTCGATTCACGCCAGCGCCCCGCGAGCGATACGTCGAAGTACAGCGCGTTGGTGACGATCAAGGGTTGGCGTAGAGACAACGTTTGCGTGCTCGATTCGCCGTTTAGCCCCAAACCCGCGAAAGGCCCGTGGCGAATGTCGTTGCGGTCTTGGTTATGGGTGAACCCGACTCGGCCGCCGTATCGATTAAACGGCACGGCGTACGAAGCAAACCAACCGAACGTGCCATCAGACCCCAACAGGCCGGCGCTTAATTCGTCGCGCTGACCCAGCGGACTGCGCCATGTACCGACCACGCTGCCACGCGTGCGGCCGGTGGCGTCCGGCCCACCGTTGTCGACGTTCAAGCGCAAGCCTAGCGCGGGCGGTTCGATCAAGGCGAGGTTGAGGTCGGTCGTGCCGCCGTCGGCGCCCGGCGTGAGTTGCGCGCGCAATTGCGCGTCGTTGGTACGGTTGAACCAGACCAAGTCGTCTTCCAGCGCGCCTACGTCGATCGTCTCGCCGGGTTGCACCCCCAAGCGGTTGGTGACATAGCCGGTGTCCGTCGTCGCATTCCCCGCGAGGGAAATCTTGCCGAGCGTGCCTTCCACCAAGCGAATGAACACACGGCCGTTCGTGACTTCCTGCGGCGGCAGTACGGCGCGCGCGGTGGGCACGCCGCGCTCGCGGTACAACGCGTCGATGCGCGCGACCAACGCACGCAACTCGCCAATCGTGGCCAAGCGCCCCACGAGCGGTTTGGCGAGCGCCGCCAATTCGTCCGCATTCAAAAACTTCGACGGCGAAAACACGATTTCGCCTACTCGAATGCGCGTGGCGAGCAATGTTTCGGTCGCCGGGCTTGAACGCGCGGGCTCGGCCGAATCCAACGGCTTATCGACGCGAGGAATACGCGAACTGGCTTCGCGAGCGCGCCGTTGCTCTTCGTCGATCGCGCGTTGTTGAAGCGCGCCGGCATCCAAACTGGGGGGCGGCAATAAACCGGTTTGCGCCGCGGCTGGCCGTGGCAAACCCCACGAGGCGCATGCCCACGCGATAGCAACCGTCAATGCGGCGCGGCCCGATAAAACGTTCATCGCGTGCTCGCTTGATGGGGATCGAGCTGCGCCACCTCCTGCGCGGCCAAGGGTGCGTCTTCAAGCGGGGAGACCGTGCTCGGCTCCCGGTACGGTGCCTGCCCCGCCGGATTGGGCGCGGGAATTTCGGCCAGCCAACGATCGGCGGCTTCGAGCGCCGTCGTGTCGCGGCCCACGGCGCCGAGCGTGGTGTACGCATCGCGCCGATGAATGACGACGCCGTCGGTTCGCACTTGCGCGCCTTCGATCATGAAGCGGTAACGGCGATCGGGGGATGCGATTTGCACGTCGGACGTGTTTTGCAGGCCGGTGTCGGCGAGCAAATACGTCGCCGGCGTCCAGATGTGCGCCACGCCAAGCCAGGCATCGAGCACGGTCAGCGGCGTGACGCTGACATTGATGTCGGCGGCGCGCGCATACAGTTGAGTGAAGGTCGTGGGCCGCGCACCGTAGACGCTGACCTTGGCGTAGTCCGCCTGCCCGCCGTAGCCGCCGGTTACCGCGCCGAGGATTGGCGTGCCGCGCCCCGTGACCGCGGTGCGTTCGCCGGTGCCGATGCCATAGCGCAATTTGGCGTTGCCACCGATCGAGTTGCCTGGCGCGATGTTGGCCAGCACATAACGTCCACGCAAATTAAAACCATGCGCGACTTCGGCGATTTCGACATGCGTGGTGCCAAGGCTTGCCACCGACAAATCGTCCGCGCTGCCGTAGGCGAGTCTTGCATCGCCGCCGGCGCTGATCGACACCGTGGGCGCGACCACGAAGTCGACGCGCGCATGCCGTCCGGCGGTGACGGCGATGCTGCCGGTCGCGGAGCCGCTCGCGCTCAACCATTGCGCGGTGAAGTCGCGTTTTGCGTACAAATTCATCACCGACGCTTGAGCGTCGCCCATCTTCAACGTGCCATCCACGCTCACGTTCAACACCCGCGCGGCTTCGGTTTTGGCGATGGCGGCGTCGCCGCGTCCGCGTACGCTAACGTCACCCGTCGTGCTGCGTAAAAAGCTGGCGTTGAAATCGTCGCCCACGGTGAGACGCACGTTTTGATGCGCGGTCACCAACAGATCGGCGAGACCGGTGGATTCGTTGAGCGCGATCGCGCCCGCCGCGCTATGCGCGACAAGCAACCCCGCCGCCACCTCCAAGCCATTGCCATCCGCGCCAACGCCCTGACGCGCGTCGATGGCCAAGCCCGCGTCGCCCGCATCGGCGGCGACATCGAGACGAGCGTCGCCGGCGTCGAGAAGACGCCCGGTGGTGACGAGGCGAACCGCGTCGGCCGTGTTGTTGCCGGTGGAAATCCCGGTAAGCGTGAGGTCGCCGGTGCCTTCAAGCGCGATGCGCCCGCGTGCCGACCGAATCTGTTGATCCTCGTTCATGCGCAGGGCTTGGGCGAACACGGCGATGTCCGATTGCGCTTGCGCGTCGAAGGACGCGATGTCCGTCGTCGAGCGCAGCATGATCGAACCGTTTTGGGAATGAAGCGCGAGCCTACGCGCGGCGCTGTCGAACTCCATGGCCTCGCCCGTTCGCACGAGGACGCTGGCGTACGTGGCGGGCGCATCGATGTTCAACGCCGTGCCGTTGGTGTCGAGCAAGGCACCGTCGATCGTTAGGCGAACGGCTTGCGGGCCGTTGTGGGCGCTCGTCAATCGCCCAAGACCCACGTCGCCCGACGACCCGCCATGGCTGGTAAAGAAAATTGGCCCCACCGCGTGGACATCGAGTTGCGCCAATCCGTCGGCCTCGTCGAGGTCGACCGCCGATTGCGTTGCCGTCGCATCAAGCGTGCGCACCTGCGTGCGCAACGGCGCCAACTCGCCCGCGCCGATGGTGGCGGCGCTCAGCATGAGGTGGTCGGCCTGCACATGCGGGCCCGCTTGGCTCGAACCGCCACGAAGCGCGCCGCTAGACCATAACCATGCGTTGCCGCCTCGCGATACCACGTGCTCGATGGGCAAATCGCCCAGGGCGTTGATCGCGATATCGCCCATCGCGTCGGCGCTAAGGCCGGAGGTTTCGGGCCGAGTGAAAGCCACGTTCAAGGCCGCGCCCGCCTCGCCCAAGCCGCCATCGCGCGCCTCGAGCGTCAGGTTGCCGCCGGTGACGAGACGATGGGTGGAGGCCGTGACGCGAACGGCGCCAGCGCGCAGTTCCAAGTCGCGACCCGCGTCGATAACGGCGTCCGACAAAGTGATGTCGCGGTCCGCGCTTAAAAACACGCGCCCCTCGCGTTGGACGATTTGCGTCGCGCCGACGACATCGCGCACGTTGACGACATCGGAGAAGTCCGGCGCCTGCGTGACGAAGCGCGCGCCCGACCAAATTTGCCCACCCACCACGATCGCGCCGGCCGACAGGCTCACGTCGCCGGTCGCGTTGATTTGGCCGTCGACCACGATGCTCGCGTCCGCGTTGCGCGCGGCGGTGCCGTTTAGGACCTGCGCGACGCTGGTCTCGTTGGCGCGGCCAGGCGCGTCGAAAAAGTCGTCGACGAACCGTTGCGTGGGCGTCATCACGAACAAGTTGCCCATGTTGAGCCGGCCCTGCGGCCCAACGATCACGCCGTGCGGATTAAGCAAATACACCGTTCCGCCGATGGCGCCGTTTTGCACGCCATTGACGGTGCCGTTGATCGTCGAACGTTCGTCGCGCACCAGGTTGATGAGGTTTTGCGCGCCGTTGGGCACATGCAAGTTCACCGTCTGTTGCGCATCCACGTTGAAGGTGGAAAACGCGTTGAAGGCGTTGCGGCCGCTAACCGTCGTCGTCGTTACATCAGTGATGGCGCCTTGCGTGTTCACCGTCGTGTTGGTGCGGCCATCGGTCGTGATGCCAGCGGCGTGCGCGGTCGAAATCAAGCCGACTTGCGCCGTGAACAGCGCGGCGACCAATCGACCTGCCCGACAACCCCGCCATTGAACAAACGCATTGACTTGATTCGACGAACGCGGCGATAGACGCGCGGACGCGGCGGCATGACGTAGCAGCATGAAAGCTCTCCCCCCGACCAGCCATTGCAGCTGAACGATGCGCCGTCCGTCATCCGGGTAACGAACGGCTGTTGTTGTTCTGGAATTAGCCTTGAAGGCTATTGAGCGGCAGCGATTTAGCCATCACCACATGCAACCGACCTGCTTCGGGTCCGGTGGAGGCTGGACGCTGACCTAAGGGATTTTCTTATGCGCGAAGAATCGGCGGCAAGAATTCATCACGTTTATGCGAATGAGTTGCGTACTTTTTCACGCTTTTGTCGCGAGCGCGACGATTGATGCAATGGCCTCTTCGCGTGAAAAAACGGCGGCACCAAAGTGCCGCCGTAGCGCGGTCAGGACAGCAGCGCGGGCGCAACGAACGCGAAGAACGCGCCGATGAAAAACAACGCGACCGATGCGCCGTATATCCACGCCGACCGCCGGCGCGTGCGTTGACACACGGCCGCGAGCGCCGGATCGGCCGGACACGGCGCGAACCGAGCCCGCCATTGGAATACCCCCGCGACGACAAGCATGGCGCCGGCCACGACGAACACGAGCATCTTGTGCGTCGAAAGCCAAACGATTTGCGGAAAGACCGACACCAGCCCCGACAAGGCCGCGCCCGCGCCGATCGCCACCAAAAGCGCGGGCAAGGTGCAGCACACCAGCGTGCCGCTTGACGTGAACAAACTTAGCGTCGAGGCGGCCCGGCTGGCGCGCAAACCGGAGTCGAGCGGCGCACCGCTCATTTGAGTTGCGTCCGCAGGTCTTGCACCGACATCGGCACGGTTTCGATCTTCACGACCTCGTACCCCGCATCGACGATCTCCTTCTTCACGCGATCGTGCGCGACGGTTTGGCCAGGCTTGAGTTCGACCGCCACCACATGCTTATCGAGATTGACCAACACGTCCTTCGTCTGCGGCATCGCCTTCATCTTCTTCTCGATGCCTTGGGCGCAAAACGCGCAGACCATGCCGTTGACTTCGGCGCGAATGGTGGACACGCCTTCATTAGCCCAAGCACCCGACGCGCTTACGGCCCAAATCAAGGCGGCGATAACGGCAGCAAATGTTTTCATCACGAATCTCCAATGCATTAATTAAAAGGTGTAGCGGAAATTAAGTCGCGGACGTAGATCTTGATCGACCCCGGCTTCCACGAAATACCCCTTGTTGATCAAACGTAAATAAATCGCGCGGCTCCAGTCCTCGCTCAAGCCCGGCATGCGGCTGACTTCTCCAATCAACCACGGTTGCGTTTCGTCCCAAGCGGTGGGGTAAAACGAGAACCCGGCTTGCAACGAGTGATAGCCGACGATGAAGCGCTCGGCCTTCCACCAATGCGCCTTGCCCGCGACGTAAATGCGTCGCGTCTCGTAATCGACCTGGGCGGCCGCCGAGACATGGGGTTGTTCGCGATCGCGATCGAAGGCTTCGTTCGCATACGACATCCCGACGCCCACGGTTCCATACACATTGAATTGCGCTTGCGGGCTATTACTGCGCCAAAGCAAGCGGTTGTAGTGCAGGGTCGTGAGCGTGAGACGGCGGTGCTCGTCGGGGTCGCGCATATGGGTGGCCGTCGCCGCGAGCGAGTAACGCGCGGTGGGGCTGTACATCGCATCGAGCTGTTGAAACTCGCGGCTGAACTCGCCCATCACCATCGTGCTGTCGGCAAAACCGACGGGGGCCGCAAAGAGCGGCGAGGCCACGGTCATCGCAAGCCCGGCCGCAATACATGCGCCCGCGCGTGTCCGTCCACGCCTTGAAGTTGACGTTTTTTGCATAACTCCTCTAAGTCCTATCCAGCGGCGTCATGCCGCATTGCGCATGCCTTGCGCGCATGCGCG
>DASTRU010000103.1:0-3335 GCA_035761045.1 Burkholderiaceae bacterium
AGCGCATGCCGAACTACGTCTTGCAGTCGCCCGCCACGGCGGGAGTACCGGCGCGCGACGACGTCATCACAACCGATCAACCGATTCAGCTCGCGCGAATGATCCATGCCGGCATGGGCGTGGTGGTGTTCAACGCCTGCACGTTTCTCAGTACCGATAACCAGCCCACTCGATTCGTGGGCATGGTCATCCACGACGGGCGAATTGAAATCGACCCCGAACTGCGTGCGGAATTCATCGGCCGACGAATGAGTTCATGACTGAGGACGCACTAACCAAGTGCTTCATGCACCGTGGTGGAACCAATCGGGCGCTTTCGTTACTTGATATGCGTTCGGACGCGTCGAGTTTGGCGCCGGACGTTACGTTCATTCAGTAAAGGAGACCTCGTGGTTTCGCGAGTAGTACCCGGCCTTTCCATGGCCTTAAGACCTAGTTCGTATTTTTCCCCCTCGGTTAATCGTTCCTCATTCGCTGTTCTTCCTACATCCCCACGTCAAGATGCCGTCGTCGCCCGCGCCGCGAATCCGCGCGACGATTGGCGCCTTCGGCTTGACGGTTTGACATCCCCGTTCGAGCCTGAAAAAGCGGTGGAAACACGCATCCGTCGCAGCCGCATCGATTCCCGAGTACTTGGAGTTCCGTTGGAAAAGCGGCAGGCCTACGTCGACTCGCTAGAACGACGCGCGGCGCTCTACAAAATGAGCGAAACCAAGAAATTCGAGTTGTTTCTCGATCTGTACTACGCCACGTCGACCTTGCGAAACGACATCAACGAGGAAGCGGAGGCGGAGTGGACGAAAGCGCGGCTTATTCGAACCGTATCGGGTTTTCGTAGCGAGGCGTCGTCCAAGGACACGCTGATGCGTCCGCGATTCGCGCCGTTCGTTCATCGAAAGCAAGACACTTTTCCACATACCTGGTTGCCGCGCGGTTATCGCTTGGGAGCCTTGCCGGACTACGACTTCACCATCTCCGGTCACGGTGGATATTGGCCCAAAGCGCCTTATGTACCGCGCACATTCGAGGTTCCCAACGGCACTTACCTGATCGAACTCACTCCGCCGGGCGGGCTGGTCGATGAAGAGCTCACGTCGTTGATCGATAACCGCATTAAGCCACTGCCGAACGACGGCTCAAGCGCGGGTAAGCCGATTGAGTGCTATTACCGCGTGTATGAACCGCAACAGCGTGCGCCGAATTACTACATCACGCCGCCGGGTCAACTTGGCGTTCCCGCGCGAGAAGACGTGATTACGGTTAACGAAGACACTCAAATCGCGCGACTGCTCAAGCCAAACATGGGCGTGGTGATCTTCAACAGCTGCGCGTGGCTCGCGCCCGATAGCGGGCCGACGCGCTTTACCGGCACCGCGTTTAGCACGTCGTCGATCGAAGTCATGCCGTGGGTGCGGCGCACGTTCTCGTGCGAGCGCAATCGCATCGACGTTGAGTGCGAGTTGTTGTCCGGGTATCGCGCGGCGCAATCGCGCGCGGCGAACGCGACCGCGCACCGAAGCATTGATTCGTCATCCGCCCACGCTGCCTAACGCGTAAGCATGCGGTGCGGACCGGCTCACGCGCACCGCGCAATACTTGAATTCGGGAATCTTGCCGAAGGGGTCGAGCGCCGGGTTGGTTAGGAGGTTGGCCGCCGCCTCCGCATACACGAACGGGATGAAAACAGTGCCGTGCGGTGTGCCGTCGTCGCGGCGGGCTTGCAGCGTGATGGTGCCGCGTCGGGACGAGACGGTGATGTCCTCGCCCGGCGCGATGCCTAGAGCCTTCATGTCATCGCCATGCATCGACACCGTGGGCGAAGGTTCAAGCGCGTCGAGCACTGGCGTGCGACGCGTCATGCTGCCGGTATGCCAATGCTCGAGTTGCCGTCCGGTAATGAGCACGAATGGGTAGTCGGCGTCGGGCCGCTCGTCGGCCGTTCGCAACGCGGCCGGCACGAGTTTGAGCCGGCCATCTTGCGTGGGAAAACCATGCTCGAACATGACGGGCTGGCCGGGGTCGTCCTCGGTTAAGCACGGATAGGTGACCGATCGTTCACGCTCCAACCGTTCCCACGAAATGCCCGCGATGGCGCCATGCATGGCGCGGCGCATTTCCTCGTACACCGCCGCGACTCCGGCGTATTCACCCGGATAGTTCCACGCAAGGCCTAAGCGCTTGGCAAGCTCTTGAAGAATCCATAAGTCGAGCTTTGCGTCGCCCGGCGGTTTGAGCGCCTGCTGGCCAAGCTGAATCATGCGATCGGTATTCGTGACGGTGCCGGTTTTTTCCGGCCAGGCGCTGGCGGGAAGAATCACATCGGCCAACCACGCGGTTTCGGTCATGAAGATGTCTTGCACGACCAAGGTGTCGAGCGCGGCGAGCGCGGCGCGCGCGTGATGCAAGTCGGGATCGCTCATCGCGGGGTTCTCGCCCATGACGAGCATGCCGCGAATCTTGTGCGGATCGTGCCCGGGCGCGAGCGCCTTGTGCATGATCTCCACGACCGTATAGCCCGGCTCGGCGTCGAGCTTAGTGTTCCAAAATTGTTCAAACCACGCGTGGGCCGCGACGTCGTTCACGCGTTGGTAATTGGGAAACATCATCGGGATAAGGCCCGCGTCGCTTGCGCCTTGCACATTGTTTTGTCCACGCAAGGGATGCAGGCCCGATCCCGGTTTGCCGATTTGCCCCGCGACCGCGCACAGCGCGATGAGGCATCGCGCATTGTCGGTGCCGTGAACGTGTTGGCTAATGCCCATGCCCCAAAAAATCATCGCGGCGTTTGCGCGCGCGAATTCGCGCGCGACCTCGCGAATGGCATCCGCCTCGATGCCGCAGATCGTCGCCATCGCTTCGGGCGAATACGCGGCGACATTGGCCTTGAGTGCTTCGAAGTCGCGCGTGCGTTGATTTAGGAATGCGGCGTCGACTAAGTGTTCATCGATGATCGTATGGATCATCGCGTTAAGGAGCGCGACGTCGGTGTCGGCCTTGAATTGCAGTACGCGCCATGCGTGTTTCGCGATGTCGGTGCGGCGTGGATCGGCCAACACAATCTTGGTGCCACGCTTGGCCGCGTTCTTGAACCACGTAGCGGCGACGGGATGATTCGAGGTTGGATTGGAGCCAATGATGAATATGAAGTCAGCATGCTCCACATCGTTAACTTGATTGCTCACCGCGCCCGAACCCACACCTTCCAACAATGCCGCGACGCTGGAGGCGTGACACAACCGCGTGCAATGGTCGACGTTGTTGCTGCCAAACCCCGTGCGAACGAGTTTTTGAAACAGGTATGCCTCTTCGTTGCTGCCCTTGGCCGAGCCAAATCC
>DASTRU010000104.1:0-6698 GCA_035761045.1 Burkholderiaceae bacterium
GCTTAATTACTGAATTGTCATGACTGGTTCGTTACAAGTTCGCCCGTTCACCACGCTCGATACCGAACGGTGGACAAGCTTCATCACGCAATGCCCGAACGCCACGTTCTTTCATCGCATCGAATGGCGTTCGATTCTCGAGGACGTATTTCGTCATCGCACGCATTACTTAGTCGCCGAGCGCGGCGGCGAGATCGTCGGCGTCTTGCCGCTCGCGCAAGTCAAAAGTCGTTTGTTCGGGCATGCCTTGGTGTCGCTGCCCTTCGCGGTGCAAGCCGGTATCGCCACGATGGAACCGGAGGCGGGCGATGCCTTGCGTGCGATGGCCGTTGAACTCGCGCGCGCCTTGGGCGTCGAGCATCTCGAACTGCGTCACGGCGAAGCGCAAGCGCCCGCATGGCCGCGGCAAGATCTGTACGTAACGTTCCGCAAGGACTTAAAGCCCGACGTCGAGGCAAACCTGCTCGCCATTCCGCGCAAGCAACGCGCGATGGTGCGTAAAGGCCAAGGCTTTGGCCTAACGAGCGAGATTGATCGCGACGCCTCGCGTTTTTTCGCGCTCTACGCCGACAACATGCAACGCCACGGCACGCCGCCGATGTCGCGCGCGTACTTCGAAGCCTTGTTGAAAGCCTTCGGTTCCGATTGCGATGTGCTGACGGTGCTCGATAAAACCGGCCGTCCGGTGTCTGCCGTCCTAAGTTTTTATTTTCGTGGCGATTGCATGCCGTATTACGCGGGCGACCTTGCCGACGCACGCGATCTCGCGGCTAATGACTTCAAATACTGGGAGCTCATGCGTCGCGCTTGCGAACGCGGATGCACGGGCTTCGATTACGGCCGCTCTAAAAAAGGCACTGGAGCGTACGACTTTAAAAAGAACTGGGGCTTCGAGCCGGTGCAGTTCAACTACGAATACGCCTTGTTCAAGCGCGACGCGATTCCGCAGAACAATCCCAACAATCCGAAGTACCGGGCGTTGATCGCGCTATGGCGCCGACTGCCGCGTCCGGTCGTCAACGCCATCGGTCCTTCGATCGTGCGTCATCTCGGTTAAGCCTCGTGGAATCGCTGCTGTACCTCGCGCACCGGATTCCTTATCCGCCCACCAAGGGCGACAAGATCCGCTCGTATCACGTATTGCGTTTTCTCGCGAAGCGCTATCGCGTGTACTTAGGCGCGTTCGTCGACGATCCCAACGACCTCGAGCATCTCGACGCCTTGCGCGAATGGTGCGCGGACGTGCATCTCGTGCCGATCGATCCTCGGCTGGCCAAGCTCAAGTCCTTAGTCGGCTTGGCCACTGGCGAGGCGCTGACGCTGCCGTATTACCGACATCCGTCGTTACAAGCCTGGGTTGAACGCACGTTGCGCCAGCAGTCGATTCAAAAAGCCGTGGTGTTCTCCGCGGTGATGACGCAGTACCTCGCGCACGCATCGCAGGTGCGGCTCGTCGCGGATTACTGCGATGTCGATTCGGCTAAATGGATGCAATACGCCGACGAACATCGGTGGCCGGCGTCGTGGATTTATGGGCGCGAAGGGCGCCGTTTACTGGCGTTCGAGCGCGAGGCGGCGCAACGCAGCGTGGCTTGCGTGTTCGCCACGCGCGCTGAATGCATGTTGTTCGAGCGGCTCGCACCCGAATGCGCGGGCCAAACGCATGCGATCGAAAACGGTGTCGACACCGACCGTTTCGCGCCCGATGCGTTGCGGGCTTCGCCCTATGCGGCTGGCGAGGCGCCCATCGTCTTCACCGGTGCGATGGATTATTGGCCGAACATCGACGCGGTGACGTGGTTCGCGCGCGAAGCGTGGCCCCTCTTGTTGAACGAGCGGCCCGATGCGCGCTTCGTCATCGTCGGCATGAACCCGGCTCCGGCCGTGCAAGCGTTGGCGCGCGAATGCCCGAAGGTCACCGTCACCGGTCGCGTGCCCGATGTGCGGCCGTATTTGCAGCACGCACGCGCTGTGGTGGCGCCGTTGCGGGTGGCGCGCGGCATTCAAAACAAAGTGCTCGAAGCGATGGCGATGGCTCGGCCGGTGGTGGTCTCAAGCGCGGCCGCGCACGGCATCTCGGCGCAATTGGGAACGGACTTCGAATCCGCCGCCGATGCGACCGGATATGTGCGAAAACTCGTGCCTTTGCTCGATCCAGAAACAGGCGATGCGATGGGACAACGTGGTCGCGCCAGCGTACGCGCGAACTACGACTGGGACCGCAACCTCGCGCGTTTTGAAACGCTGCTCGAAGCGCCCGAAGCCAACGCGCTTTCGACGATGTTGACGCGATGATGTCCAAAGCCTTCGACCGTCATGATCCACGTCCGCTTATCGCGCACGTGGTGTATCGCTTCGACACTGGCGGGCTTGAAAACGGCGTCGTCAATTTGATTAACGCCTTGCCGCACGATCGATATCGACACGCGGTCGTCGCCTTGACCGAAATCGGCGCGTTTCGCGAGCGCGTACGGCGCGACGACGTGCAGTTCATCGCGTTGCATAAAAAGCCGGGGCCTGGAATCAAGCTTGCGCCCGCGCTTTATCAAACCTTTCGCGCGTTGGCGCCCGCGGTGGTTCACACGCGCAATCTCGCCGCGCTTGAAGCCGCGTTGCCCGCCGCGCTCGCGCGCGTACCAGTGCGTATTCACGGCGAGCATGGTTGGGACGTGGGCGACTTAGGCGGCACCAACCGCAAGAACCAGCTCGTGCGGCGCGTGTACCGGCCGTTCGTCATGCGCCATATCGCGCTGTCTCAACATTTGCAGGCGTATCTCGAAACATCGATCGGTGTTCCCGCTCGCGCGATCGCGCAAATTTATAACGGTGTCGACACCACGCGGTTTAAGCCGGCAAACGAGCGCGCATCGATTAGCGGCTGTCCGTTTGGCGCCGATCATTGGTTGGTCGGTACGGTTGGACGATTGGAAGTCGTGAAGGACCAACTCACGCTCGCGCGCGCCTTCGTGCGCGCGATTCAACAATCGCCCGCCGCGCGTGAGCGCATGCGTTTGGTCATCGTGGGCAACGGCCGTTTGCGCGACGACATTGCCGCCGTCTTAAAGGATGGTGGCGTCATGGATTTCGCCTGGTTCGCCGGCGAGCGCGGCGACGTGGCCGAGGTCATGCGTGGACTCGACGCGTTCGTATTGCCGTCGTTGGCCGAAGGTATTTCAAACACCGTGCTTGAAGCGATGGCCACGGGTCTTCCCGTCATCGCCACGGCCGTGGGCGGCAATGTGGAATTGATCGAGGACGCCATCACCGGTCGCCTCGTGCCCAGCAACGACCCCGCATCGCTTGCGCGCGTCATGCTGGCTCTGTTCGACGATGTCGCGCTTCAGCGCCGGCTCGGTGCCGCCGCGCGCGCGCGGGTTGAACAACGTTTTAGTCTCGATCGTATGGTGGCCGATTACGCGGCCCAATACGACGCCTTGTTAGTTCGCGCGGGCTATTCGTTACCGCGCTGGTCAGTCGCTTCGGGAGCTTAGGAATCATGTGCGGTATCGCGGGCATCGTGGATTTGCGTGGCCGACGGCCCATTGCGCACGCGGCGGTCGTGCGCATGAACGAAGCGCAGCATCATCGCGGGCCCGACGAAGGCGATGTGCATTGCGCGCCCGGCATCGCGTTCGGACATCGACGCTTGTCGATCATCGATGTCGCGACGGGTCAACAACCCTTATTCAATGAAGACCGCTCGGTCGTCATCGTCTTCAACGGCGAGATTTATAACTTTCAAGAACTCATGTCCGAGTTGATCGCGCTGGGCTACGTCTTTCGTACCAAGAGCGATACCGAGGTCATCGTGCATGCGTGGGAAGCGTGGGGCGAGGCGTGCGTTCAACGTTTGCGCGGCATGTTCGCGTTCGCGATTTGGGACGAACGCCAGCAAACCTTGTTCATGGCGCGCGATCGTTTGGGCGTGAAGCCCATGCATTGGGCCGTGTTGCCCGACGGCACGCTGTTGTTCGGCTCCGAGCTCAAAGCCTTGCTGGCGTACGAAGAAGCCGGCCGCCCGATGTTGGAACGCACGCTCGATCCGCACGCGGTGGAAGATTACTTCGCGTTGGGCTACATCCCCGAGCCGCGCACCGTTTTCACCACCGCGCGCAAGCTGCCGCCCGCCACCACGATCACGATGAAACGCGGTCAGCCCGTGCCCGAGCCGCGTTCGTATTGGGATGTTCGCTTCACGCAAGACACGCGCATCTCCGACGAGCACGCGCAAGACGAGTTGATGGAACGTCTACGCGAGTCGGTGCGGCTGCGCATGATTTCCGAAGTGCCGCTCGGCGCGTTTTTGTCGGGCGGAGTTGATTCAAGCGCGGTGGTCGCGACAATGGCGGCGCTATCCAACGCGCCCGTCGAAACGTGTTCGATCTCGTTCGACGATCCAGCCTTCGATGAATCGCGGTGGGCGAAGTTAGTCGCCGATCGTTACGAGACACGTCACCACGTCGAGCGCGTGCAAAGTGATGACTTCGATCTCATCGATACCCTCGCGCGGACGTACGATGAACCATATGCGGATAGCTCGGCGATTCCGACGTATCGCGTGTGTCAGCTCGCGCGCAAGCACGTCACCGTGGCCTTGTCGGGCGACGGCGGCGACGAAGGGTTTGGCGGCTATCGCCGTTATCGTTTGCATGCGAACGAAGAGCGCTTGCGCTCGGCCTTGCCGCTGGCCGTGCGTAAGCCCGTGTTCGGTTTGCTGGGCCGCGCGTATCCAAAGGCCGATTGGGCGCCGCGCATGTTCCGTGCAAAGTCCACCTTTCAAGCCTTGGCGCGCGACTCCGTGGCGGCGTACTTCCACAGCGTTTCAATCGTGCGCGACGACTTGCGCACCTCGTTGTTCTCCAATGCATTGAAGGCTGAATTGGGCGGCTATCGCGCCATCGAAACCTTCCGTCGCCATGCCGCGCAATTCGCCAGCCATTCGGTGTCGGACGACCCGCTTGCGCTCGTGCAGTACCTCGACATGAAGACGTACTTAGTCGGCGACATCAACACGAAGGTCGACCGCGCGAGCATGGCGCACGCGCTCGAAGTGCGCGAACCGTTGATGGACCATCCGTTGATTGAATGGCTCGCGAGTTTGTCGCCTTCGATGAAAGTGCGTGGCGGCGAAGGTAAATGGTTGCTTAAGAAAGCGATGGAGCCGCATTTGCCGCACGACACGCTTTATCGCCCGAAGATGGGGTTCGCCGTGCCGCTCGCGCGTTGGTTTCGCGGGCCGCTCAAACATCGCGTGCGCGAGGCCTTGTTGGGCAATCGGTTGGTCGATACCGGCTGGTTCGATCGCGCCACGCTGTCGCGCATGCTTGATGAGCACCAATCCAATCGACGCGATTGGAGCGCGCCGTTGTGGACGTTGTTGATGTTCGACGCCTTCTTGAAAAACGTGGCGAGTACTTCCACGCCGCGCCCGCTCGTCAAGGAGGCGTCGTGAGCTTGCGCGTTTTACACGTCCTCGATCATTCGATTCCGCTACAAAGCGGTTACACGTTTCGCACGCGCTCCATCTTGCGCGAGCAACGAAGGCTTGGTTGGCAAACGTTTCATCTCACGAGTCCCAAGCACATCGCGGCCGGGCCGGACGAAGAAGAAGTCGATGGCCTTACGTTCTTTCGCACACGGTGGCAAGCACGCGGCCTCATCGACAAGCCAGTGATGCGCGAGCTTGCGTTGATGCGCGCGGTTGAGCGCCGACTCGAAGACATCGTCGCGCGCGTGAAGCCGCAGGTATTGCATGCGCATTCACCCGTGTTGAACGCGATACCCGCGTTGCGCGTGGGACGTCGTCATCGCATTCCGGTGGTGTACGAAGTGCGCGCGTTTTGGGAAGACGCGGCGGCCGATCATGGAACAAGCCGCGAAGGCGGCCTGCGGTATCGCGCCACTCGCGCGCTTGAAACCTATGCACTCAAGCGCGTCGATCACGTCACCACGATCTGCGAAGGATTGCGTGCCGACATCGTCGCGCGTGGTATCGCCGCCGAGCGCGTCACCGTCATTCCAAACGCGGTCGAGCCCGAGGCCTTCCAGTACGGCGCGCCGGTCGACGAGGAACTTAAAACGACGCTTAAGTTAAACGGCTGCACCGTGGTCGGCTTTATCGGCTCGTTTTACGCCTACGAAGGACTCGATCTCTTAATCGACGCCATGCCGAGCATTCTCGCGGCGCGCCCGGATGTGCGCTTGCTGCTCGTGGGCGGCGGCCCGCAAGAGCAAGCCTTGCGGGCGCAAGTCGAACGGCTTGGTCTTTCGCATGTGGTTGTGTTTACCGGTCGCGTGCCGCATGCGCAGGTCGCGCGCTATTACAGCGTGGTCGATGTATTTGCTTATCCGCGTAAGTCCATGCGCTTAACCGAACTTGTCACGCCGTTAAAGCCGCTTGAAGCCATGGCGCAAGGGCAGTTACTTATCGCCTCGGATGTTGGCGGACATCGCGAACTTATTCGCGATGGCGACACCGGCATGTTGTTTCGCGCCGATGACGCGCAAGCCTTGGCGCATGCCGCCTTGCGCATGTTGGGCGCGGGTGATCGCTGGCAAGAAATACGCGCGGCCGGCCGCCGGTTCATTGAAACCGAACGCACCTGGCAACGCAGCGTTTCGCGGTATGCGCCGATCTTTCATCGACTAAGCGGGAGCGCGGCGTGAACACATCTCGCCACGCGATGACCACGACGGCG
>DASTRU010000105.1:0-6100 GCA_035761045.1 Burkholderiaceae bacterium
GCCGTGCAATTAATTTTTGAACGCATGCCCGCCACGCTCGAACTCGTCGTGGTGGCGATGTTGATCGCCGTCGTTCTCGGCATTCCCTTAGGACTTTGGGCCGGGCTCAAGCCGCATAGTGTTTGGGGTCGGGCGATTACGTCTGGATCGATCCTCGGTTTTTCGCTGCCCACGTTTTGGGTCGGGCTCATGCTCATCATGCTGTTCTCGGTCGAACTCAAGTGGCTGCCGAGCAATGGGCGCGGGCCGACGCGCGAAATATTGGGCGTGTCGCTTTCGGTGTTGACAATCGAAGGCTGGAAGTATTTAGCCTTACCCGCGTTCAACCTCGCGTTGTCGCGCCTTGCGCTCATCATTCGCCTAACGCGCTCGGGCACGCGCGAGGCCTTGACGCAAGACTATGTGAAGTTCGCGCGCGCCAAGGGCTTATCGTCATCGCGCGTCGTGGGCGTGCACGTGCTTAAGAACATCATGATCCCGATACTCACCGTGATCGGCCTTGAATTCGCAAGCACCTTTGCCTTCGCCATCGTGACCGAAACCGTATTTGCTTGGCCCGGCATGGGCAAGCTCATCATCGACTCGATCAACGTGCTCGACCGGCCCGTCATCGTGGCGTATTTGTTGATCGTCGTGGCTTTATTCGTGGTCGTGAATCTCGTGGTCGATCTTTCGTACTCGTTGCTCGATCCACGCGTGCGTCTTGGCGACGACAAAGGCTAAACCGCATGTGGCGCTCCTTCATATCGCGATACGCGCAATCCAAACTCGCGTTGGCCGGCGCGTTCATCCTTGGATTGTTGGTCGTGGCGGCCATCGTCGCGCCATGGCTTGCACCACAAAATCCCTACGATCTCGCGCAGCTCGATATTCTCGACGCCCGACTCGCGCCCGGCGAAGCCTCTAGCGACGGCGCGCGCACCTATTGGTTCGGCACCGACGAGCAGGGGCGGGACATGGTCTCGGCCATGTTGTATGGCTTGCGCATTTCATTAGGCGTGGGCATAAGCGCGACGCTCGTCGCGCTCATCGTGGGCGTGGCGCTTGGATTGATCGCGGGTTATGTCGGTGGCCGTACCGACGCCCTCATCATGCGGCTGGCCGATCTGCAACTCGCGTTTCCGCCGATCTTGCTCGCGTTGATCTTGATCGCGGTGCTTAGGCCCGGCATCGTCAACGTCGTGATCGCATTAGTCGCCGTGCAATGGGCGTATTACGCGCGCACCGCGCGCTCTAGCGCTCTCGTTGAGCGCGGTAAGGAATACGTCAAGGCGGCCATGGGCTTAGGACTTTCCTCGTCGCGCATCATGTTCAAGCACGTGCTGCCTAATTGCCTGCCACCCGTCATCGTGATCGCGGCGGTGCAAGTCGCAAGCGCGATCTTGCTAGAAGCCACGTTGTCCTACTTAGGATTGGGCGTGCCCATTACCGAGCCTTCGCTGGGCATGTTGATCGCCAATGGTCAGCAATACTTACTCTCGGGAAAGTATTGGATTTCCGTATTGCCCGGAGTGCTGCTCGCGGTAACGATCGTGGCGCTCAACCTCGTCGCCGATCGACTGCGCGATGTTCTAAACCCACGGCTGCAAACACCATGAATACGCTGGTGGTGGAGCATCTGACCACGCAGTTCCATACCGACGCGGGCGTGATCACGGCGGTGGACGACGTTTCGTTTAGCGTCGCGCGCGGCGGCATCATGGGGTTGGTGGGCGAGTCGGGCTCGGGTAAGTCGATGACGGGATATTCGGTCATCGGCTTGGTTGATCCGCCAGGACATGTCGTGACGGGCCGCATGGTGCTCACGCTTGGCGATGGCACCACCGTCGATCTACGTCGCGCGTCGCCTAAGGAGATGCGACAAATCCGTGGCAACCGCGTCGCGATGATTTTTCAAGACGCGATGACGACGCTCAACCCCGTATTGCGCATCGATACGCAAATGATCGAAGCCATTCGCGCGCATGACAAAGTGTCGCGTGTTCAAGCGCGCGAGCGCGCGCGGGCCATGCTCGCGCGCATGGGCATTTCATCGCCGGACGAGCGCTTGCATGCGTATCCGCATCAATTGTCGGGCGGCATGCGTCAACGCGTGTCGATCGCGATCGCCTTACTGAATAAGCCTGACCTCATCATCGCGGACGAACCCACCACCGCGCTCGACGTCACGATTCAAGGCCAAATCTTGTACGAGATGCAAACGCTTTGCCGTGAGTCGGGCACCGCCTTGATTTGGATCACGCACGATTTGTCCGTCGTGGCAAGCCTGGCCGATACGGTTTCGGTGATGTACGCGGGTCGCATCGTGGAGCAGGGCCGCGTGGCGGACGTGATTGAACGCCCTTGTCATCCGTACACACACGGTTTGATCGCGAGCGTGCCGTCGCGGCATGCGCGCGGCGAACGATTGCAAGCGATCGTGGGCATGGCGCCATCTCTACTTGCATTGCCCACTGGATGCACGTTTAAAACGCGGTGCCCACGTCGCACCGAGCGCTGCGACACCACGCCCGCACTCGCGCCCATCGAAGAACGCCTTGTGCGCTGTTATTACCCCATCACCTCGCGCGAGCACCCCGCATGAGCCATGTTCCTGCGTTGCTCGCGCTTGAAGACGTGAGCAAAACCTTCACTCGGCCTTTAGACGTTGCCGCGCGCATCGCCAAGTTCGTTGGCGCACGGGTGCGCGAGGAACGCGTGCATGCGGTGGACAGCGTGTCGCTCCACATTCAAGCGGGCGAGGTCGTGGGTTTGGTTGGTGAATCAGGCTGCGGCAAGACGACGCTTGGCCGTATCGCGGCGGGCTTGCAGATGCCCACGAGCGGCGCGCGTTATTGGCAACGCGAGAACACGCAGGCGCTGCGTAAGCGTGTTGGAGCGCAAGCCTATCGGCGCGACATGCTCGCGATTCAAACGATTTTTCAAGATCCGTACGCGTCGCTCAATCCACGGCTTCGGGTGCGCGATCTCATCGGCGAAGCACCGGTCGTGCATCGGCTTATCACCGCGCGCGAACGCGACGAGTACGTCGCTGGCCTCATGCAACGCGTGGGACTCGACCCCGCGTCGATGATGCGATACCCACATCAGTTCTCGGGCGGGCAGCGTGCCCGCGTCGGCATTGCCCGCGCGTTGGCGGTCAAGCCGCGATTGCTGATATGCGACGAAGCGGTCGCCGCACTGGACGTGTCAATTCAAGCGCAGGTGCTCAATCTCTTCATGGACCTGCGCGACTCGCTTGATCTCACGTATCTGTTCATCAGCCACGACTTAAGCGTGGTGCGCCACGTGAGCGACCGCGTCGTCGTGATGTACTTAGGTCGGGTTGTCGAGTCCGCGCCGGCGGCATCGTTGTTCGCTGCGCCTAATCATCCGTACACCCAAGCCTTGATCGCCGAGGTGCCGCGTCTTGAGCCGCGTAAGAAAATCTTCGTGGCGATACGTGGAGAAATTCCATCGCCATTGAATCCGCCGCGCGGCTGCCATTTCCATCCGCGTTGCCCGCATGCGATGCCCCGTTGCCAAGAGGAGGTGCCGGCCTTGATCACCATCGCGGCCGGGCACCAATCAGCCTGTCATCTCAACGACTAATGTTCCTTCGCGGGGCTGCCCAACGCGCGTACTTCCATCGGCACGGTCATCGTGCTACGGCGACCTTCGGGAGTTTGGAACGTGAGTTGTAGTTGCACGCGTTCGCCGGCCTTGAGTGGTCGCTTAAGGCCCATCAACATGAGGTGATTGCCGCCCGGGCTTAGTTGCGTGGTGCGGCCCGCGGGTAAGTCGAGCTTGGGCAGGGCGCGCATGCGCATTACGTCGCCGTCCATGCGCATTTCGTGAACCTCGCTGACCGACGCCACTTCGGTATGCAAACCCACGAGCGCGAGATTTACCTGCGGCGTGAGCTTCATGAATCCACCGGTGGCGGATTGGCCGGGCACCGAGGCGCGCATCCACGCATCCTCGACACGCACCGGCGCCGATTGCGCATGCGCGAGCGACGCGGCGCCGCCAATCAACGCGCCGCAAACTAAACCGATGAAGTGATGACGTAGTAATCGCATATGCATTTCGTTAAACCTAAAGCGAACAAATGACTTAACCGCGCCGTTTCACCGCCCCGAATGTTTGACGCTGCGCCCCTTTGGGTCCGCCCTCGGGTTTCTTGGGCGTCGCGGGCTTGGCGGTCGCCACGTTGGTATCGCGCGAACGGCTTGAGGACGCATGCGCGGGCCGCGCTGGCGACTGACCGCGTCGGCCACGCGACGCCGTGGCATTGCGGCGTCGATCCGCATCGGTTTCAACCGCTTCCGCCTCGGCATCCGCCGCCGTTGGCACGAACCCCGGAATCACCTCGCGCGGCAATTTGTTTTTAAGCAAGCGCTCGATATCGATCAACAACGGACGCTCTTCCGCGCTAACGAGCGAGATCGCCTCGCCGCGCGCGCCCGCGCGACCCGTGCGACCGATGCGATGCACATAGTCTTCGGGTACGTTGGGCAATTCGTAATTCACGACGTGCGGCAGTTCGGCGATGTCCAATCCACGCGCGGCGATGTCGGTGGCGACCAATACCGGCACGTTGCCGTTTTTAAATTCGGCTAATGCACGCGTGCGCGCGCCTTGGCTTTTATTGCCGTGAATCGCGAGCGCGGGCACGCCGTCCTTACTCAGTTGTTCGGCTAATCGATTGGCGCCGTGCTTGGTCCGCGTGAAGACAAGCACTTGCGACCATTGATTTTCACGCACGAGATGCGACAACGCGGCGCGCTTATGTCCTTTATCGAGCACCACGATTTTTTGCGTGACGAGTTCGGCCGTCGCATTACGGCGCGCCACTTCAATAAGCGCTGGTTGGTTCAACAAACCATCGGCGAGCGCCTTGATCTCGTCGGAAAACGTCGCCGAAAAAAGTAAGTTCTGCCGCTTGGCGGGCAAGAGCGCGAGGATGCGGCGAATGTCGCGAATGAAGCCCATGTCGAGCATGCGGTCCGCTTCGTCGAGCACGAGAATTTCGATGTGCGATAGGTCCACCGTTCGTTGTTGCACGTGATCGAGCAAGCGGCCGGGCGTGGCCACGAGAACATCCACCCGACCCTTGAGCTTGTCGATCTGCGGCTGCATGCCCACGCCGCCAAACATCGTCATCGACTTAAGCGATAAGTACCGCCCGTACTCACGCACGCTTTCCTCGACTTGCGCGGCCAATTCACGCGTGGGCACGAGAATCAACGCGCGCACCGATGCATGCGGCCGTTGCTTAGCCGTGCTGCTTAGGCGATGCAAGATTGGCAAGGTAAACCCAGCCGTTTTACCCGTGCCGGTTTGCGCGCCCGCGAGTAAGTCGCCGCCCGCGAGCACGGCGGGAATCGCTTGCGCTTGAATCGGAGTGGGTTGGGTGTAACCGCGCTCGGTCACGGCGCGCACGATGGGCTCGGCCAGGCCGAGGGTTGAGAACGACATAAGTAGGTACCGCCTAAGTCTTGCCACGTCGAATCCGTCGCATCACATAAGTGAGCGGCACCAGTCGAAGAAGACGAAGCGGAGAAGGGAAGAAGTGATTAATGGATGCGGCTAATAAGACTGGCGAGCGATACCGCGACGGCATTGTACCCTTGCGTGCCCGCGCGGGGCGCACTCGCAACGTAACACTTTTAATTTTGCATGGCACTCAAATCCACCATCTATAAAGCCGATTTGCAATTGGCCGACTTGGACCGGCATGTGTATGCCGACTACCCACTAACGCTCGCGCGCCATCCATCGGAAACCGAAGAACGTCTCATGGTGCGTATCGTCGCCTTCGGTCTTCACGCGCACGAACGTCTCGCGTTTGGCCCAGGACTTAGCGATGCCGACGAGCCTTGTCTATGGCAACGCGACTTAACGGGCGCGATTGAACGATGGATCGAAGTGGGTCTGCCCGATGAACGTCATCTCGCGCGCGCGTGTGGTCGTGCCGATGAAGTCGTGGTAATCGCGTATGGACGAGGCATGGACGTGTGGTGGAAAAACATTGCGTCCTCGCTTACGCGGCTTCGCAATCTCGTCGTGCTGCGGCTGCCCGAGGACGGCACGCAAGCGCTCGCGGCGCTTGTTCAAC
>DASTRU010000106.1:0-2031 GCA_035761045.1 Burkholderiaceae bacterium
GCGACACATCGGGCGAAGACGCTTCGACCGCTGGCTTGATTCGCACCCTGCGCGCGATGCGCGGCGACGATGCCGCGACGAGCGACGCGCAAGTCGGCGGATAAGGAGGCGAGGGCGCGCATGAACACGTCTTTGGTTCTCGTCGCCGACATTGGCGGCACGCATGCGCGCTTTGCGCTGGCCAACGAGCGCGGCACGTTAAGCGACATCGCGGTGTTGACCTGCGACGCGCATGCGGGCTTCGAAGACGTAATGCGCACGTATCTCGCGCGATGCGACGCGAAGGTCCGCCATGCATCGATCGCGATCGCCAATCCAATCGATGGCGACACCGTGCGCATGACCAATCGCGAATGGACGTTCTCGATCGAACAGGTGCGCCGCGCGCTTGGGCTTGAGACCTTGCTGGTCGTCAACGACTTTACCGCGCTCGCATCGGCCTTGCCGTTGCTAACGCCGGATCATCGACGCGCGATCGGTGACGGCACCGCGCAACCTAATGAGCCGATTGCGGTAATCGGCGCGGGCACGGGTTTAGGCGTGTCTGGCTTGGTTTTGCATGCCTCGGGCGAATACGTGGCTTTAGCCTCCGAAGGCGGCCATGCGAGCTTTGCGCCGCGCGATGAACTCGAAGACGTGGTGTTGACGTACGCGCGCAAGCGATACGGCCATGTGTCGTTCGAACGCGTCGCGTCGGGCGCGGGGCTCGTGTTGATCCACGAGGCGTTAAGCGAACATGAAGGCGCTCCCGCGCCAACGCTTACGCCGGCCGACATCGTGCAACGCGCGACCAGCGCAAGCTGCGCGCGTTGCGTTCAAGTCGTCGACGTGTTTTGCGCGGTGCTCGGCACCGTCGCGTCCGATCTTGCGCTAACGCTTGGCGCGCGCGGTGGCGTGTATATCGGCGGCGGCATCGTGCCGCGATTGGGCTCGCGTTTCGATCGTTCGCCGTTTCGGGCACGATTCGAAGACAAAGGCCGGTTCAGTGCGTATCTCAAGCGTGTGCCGACCTGGGTCATCACGCACGAAGCCCCGGCGTTATTAGGCGCGGCGGCGATGCTCAACACACGGCTTGCGGCCGCAAGCCGTTCGGCAGGGGAGAAGCAACATGCTTTTAATGATCGATAACTACGACAGCTTTACCTACAACCTCGTCCAATATTTTGGCGAGCTGGGCGAAGACGTGCGCGTAGTGCGTAACGACGAACTTAGCGTGGACGAAATTAAAGCGCTCAAGCCCGATCGCATTTGCATCTCGCCCGGGCCGTGCTCGCCGCGCGAGGCGGGCGTGTCGGTCGAGGTCTTGCAACGCCTCGCGGGCCACTTGCCGATTCTCGGCGTATGCCTTGGTCATCAAGCGATTGGCGAAGCGTTTGGCGGCAAGGTGATTCGCGCCAAAACCTTGATGCACGGAAAAACCTCGCCCGTGCTTCATACCAACACCGGCGTGTTCGAAGGCCTGCCCACGCCGTTCACCGCGATTCGCTATCACTCGCTCGCGATCGAGCGCGAGAGCTTGCCTCGGGACTTAGAGATCACCGCGTGGACCGACGACGGCGAGATCATGGGCGTGCGCCACACCGGGCTGCCCATCCAGGGCGTGCAATTCCACCCCGAATCCATCCTGACCGAGCATGGGCATGCCATGCTCAGGAATTTCCTGGAGCAAGCCGCATGAAGCCTGTGGACCTGCGCAGCGACACCGTCACCCAGCCCACGCCGGGCATGCGCGCCGCCATGGCCGCCGCACCGCTGGGCGACGACGTGTTCGGCGACGACCCCAGCGTGAACGCGCTGCAGGAGAAGATCGCCGGGCTGCTGGGCTTCGAGGCGGCGCTGTTCGTGCCCACCGGCACCCAGAGCAACCTGTGCGCGGTGCTGGCGCACTGCCAGCGCGGCGACGAGTACATCGTGGGCCAGCAGCAGCACTGCTACCGCTGGGAAGGCGGCGGCGCCGCGGTGCTCGGCAGCGTGCAGCCCCAGCCGCTGGACCACGAAAGCGACGGCCGCCTCGCGCTCGACAAGATCGAG
>DASTRU010000107.1:0-3040 GCA_035761045.1 Burkholderiaceae bacterium
AGTGAAAAAACACGTAGCGCAAGATGTCGCCTTCGTGGTTGAACCAACGCGTGGCGGTGGAGGCCACCACGATCGATTGCGCGTCGATCATCTTGCCCATCACGCCGCCCGAACTGTTGGCCGCGCCCATCAGCGTGGGCGACAACCCTAATTGATCGGCCGCCACGCGTTGCATGCCGCCAAACAATACGTTCGACGCGGTGTCGGACCCGGTCAACGCCACCCCCAACCAACCCATCAAGGTTCCAAAGAACGGATACAGCAAACCGCTTTGCGCGAATGCGAGTCCCAGGGTGGTGTCCATGCCCGAATAGCGCGTAAGCGTGCCGATCGCCAGCATCAACACGATCGTCAATAGCGAGAAGCGAACGAGCCAAATCGTGCGGCCGTATTGCGCGACGAGGTCCTTGACCCGATAGCCCATGGCCAAGCCGCCGACGATCGCGGCCATCAAAATGCCGGTGCCCGTCGCGGCCAATAAGCCAAACACATATACCGCGCCTTCGCGCGTGGGCTTGGGCACCACGGGCGGCACTTTCTCGACGAGCTGATGCAACTCGGGCATTGGCAGCTTCGGCGCGTACCAGCTATTGAGCAGCTTCTTCACTTCGGGCAAGCCCCACACAAACACGAAGACCGTCAAGATCACCCAGGGCATCCAAGCGCGAATCAGTGCGGCACGGTCATGCGCGGTCGGCTTGGTGGCCGCGCCCGCCGCACCAGCATCGGCTTCATGACCTCGAGGCGTGGTGGACGTCCAAATTTCGCGCGGCTTCCACACTTTAAGGAATAGCACCAGGCTTGCCATCGACACCACGGCGGCGATCACGTCCACCAATTCCGGGCCGATGAAGTTCGAGACCAGGAATTGCGGAATCGCGAAGCTCACGCCGGTCACGAGCACCGCCGGCCAAATGGCCACCATGCCGCGCCATCCAGCGAATGCCCAGATCAACCAAAACGGCACCAGCAGCGAGAAAAACGGCAACTGCCGCCCGACCATGGCCGAAACCTTGAGCGCGTCGTACCCATGCACGCTCGCAAGCGTCAGGATAGGCGTACCCAAGGCGCCGAACGCCACCGGCGCGGTATTGGCGATTAACGACAAGCCGGACGCCGCGAGCGGTGTAAACCCGAGGCCGATCAAAATCGCGGCGGTCACGGCCACCGGCGTGCCAAAGCCCGCCGCGCCTTCGAAGAACGCGCCGAACGCGAAGGCGATCAACAGCAATTGCAAGCGACGGTCTTCGGTGATGCCCGCGATCGAGTCTTGCAGCACCTTGAACGAACCGTTGGCCTCGGTCAGTTGATGCAAGAAGATGATGTTGAGCACGATCCAGCCAATCGGTAGCAAGCCCGTAAGCCCGCCGAGCACCGCGGCTTCCCCGGCCATTGGCGCGGGCATGCGAAAGACGAAGATGGCGATCAGTAACGCGGCGGCCAGTCCAAGCGCCGCCGCGATATGCGCCTTGATGTGAAAAAAGCCCAACGCGCCCAAGAGCACGATGACCGGTACCCCAGCCAACAATGTCGAGAGCCACATATTGCTCAACGGGTTGTACGCCTGCTGCCAAACCATCGCCGTTCTCCTTTTTGGCCCCCGTTGATTCGCACTCCGGCACGTGGCGGGCCCGATTGCGTATTCCGGCACGTAGGCCACGTTGTCCATGTAAATAAGGGCTGATGCGTGCTCGACCGGCGCGTATAATCCGCGGCTGTTTTCGAGGGGCGCTGCAGCGGTCGGTAAGTCGTAAGACCGTCAGGCTCGAAAACCATCCACTCGCAACGGCGCTCGCAAACTTCATTCATTCGATTTGATGAAAGGAGGGCGCGAGATGAGCGCCGTACTCAAAGCCGATACCAAAAACGACTTCAAGGTCGCCGACCTGGGCCTCGCCGATTGGGGCCGCAAGGAAATTCGCATCGCCGAAACCGAAATGCCCGGTTTGATGGCGATTCGCGAGGAATACGCCGCCAGCCAGCCGCTCAAGGGCGCGCGCATCACCGGCTCGCTGCACATGACGATTCAAACCGCGGTGTTGATCGAAACGCTGCAAGCGCTGGGCGCGCAAGTGCGTTGGGCCTCGTGCAACATTTACTCGACGCAAGACCACGCGGCCGCCGCGATCGCCGTCAAGGGCACGCCGGTATTCGCGGTGAAGGGTGAGTCGCTCGAAGAATATTGGGACTACACCCATCGCATCTTCGAATGGAGCGACGGCGGCTACACCAACATGATCCTCGACGACGGCGGCGACGCCACGTTGTTGTTGCACCTGGGCGCGCGTGCCGAGAAGGACCAAAGCTGCTTGAACAATCCGGGCAGCGAGGAAGAGACCGTGTTGTTCGCGTCGATCAAGGCCAAGCTCAAGCAAGACCCGACGTGGTATTCGACTCGCCTCGCGCAGGTCAAGGGCGTGACCGAAGAAACCACCACCGGCGTCAAGCGCCTGTACTCGATGGCGAAGGACGGCTCGCTCAAATTCCCAGCGATCAACGTCAACGACTCGGTCACCAAGAGCAAGTTCGACAATTTGTACGGCTGCCGTGAATCGCTGGTCGACGGCATCAAGCGCGCGACCGATGTGATGATCGCCGGCAAGATCGCGGTCGTCGCGGGCTATGGCGACGTGGGCAAGGGCAGCGCGCAAGCGTTGCGTGCGTTGTCGGCACAGGTGTGGGTAACCGAGATCGACCCGATCTGCGCCTTGCAAGCGGCGATGGAAGGCTATCGCGTCGTGACGATGGATTACGCCGCCGACAAGGCCGACATCTTCGTGACCGCGACCGGCAACTTCAACGTCATCACGCACGCGCATATGAAGGCGATGAAAGACCAAGCCATCGTCTGCAACATTGGCCATTTCGACAATGAGATCGATGTCGCCTCGCTCAAGCAATACACCTGGGAAAACATCAAGCCGCAGGTCGATCACATCATTTTCCCCGACGGCAAGCGGATCATTTTGTTGGCCGAGGGTCGCTTGGTGAACTTGGGTTGCGCGACGGGGCATCCGAGCTATGTGATGTCGTCGAGCTT
>DASTRU010000108.1:0-11641 GCA_035761045.1 Burkholderiaceae bacterium
GCGATAACCGTGCGGCAAAGGATTGCGGCATGGCCAGGCGGCCGAATTCATGGCGTTGTCGTTGCCGAATGACGCTCGGTAGCGCGAGCACCAACCGAGCGCTTCCGTTGGTTCCGCTAATGCGTATCACGTCGGCTTCGAAGACGAGCCGAAGGTGCTTCAGCATTACTTCGACTTGCGCGACAGCACCTTCTTGCAAGAGGCGCGCGATGACGGGAACACGTGGCGCATCAAGCGTGATACACCCACTGGTCTCATCAAGAACAAAAGTGCGGGAGAGATACGTTTCCGGCCGGTTTCGCACGCGGACCGAACAAACAAAACTGCCGTTCGCAATAGCCTTAAGCAAGCCGACGGTGGTGTCGGCGGGCGGGGGCGAAGCGGCTGGCTCGGCACCGAGCTCGCCGCGAATGACAGTCGTTTCCACGATCCGGACTCTGCCATAGGGGTTCGGCGGCCGGGTACCAGGCAACTGCATGGGCTTGTGCCAAAGCGCACAAGCGCTGCACGTGAAGTGACACGCGCAGCGCTTAAGGCCATCAACTTTTGCTAGGCGTCACTCACTCACTTATTTCCAGCCCACTCGGTCAAGAATCTTCTGCGCGGTCACGGTATTGCGCGCGATTGTTTGCGTACCGATGGTTTCCGCCCGGAATGGTCCCAGCGATTCAAGCTCTGGATTGCGCGCGACCGCCGTCTTCACGACCGGCCATTCGTTATTGCCGTTGGCGAAATACGCTTGTGCTTCGTCGCTTGCGAGGTATTCGAGGAACCGTACGGCAGCTTCACGATGCGGGGCATACCGCGCGACGCCACCGCCCGACACATTGACGTGCACCCCGCCAGCATCCTTGGCTTGATCGGGCCAAACAAACCCGACCTTGCGCACGATTTCCTGATCCTTCGGGTCTTTCGAGCGGAGCAAGCGCACCCAGTAATACGTATTGGTTACGGCGATGCCGCATTCGCCGGCCGCGACGCCTTTGATTTGGTCGGTATCGCCACCACGAGGCGGCCGCGCGAAATTCGCCACGACACCGCGCGCCCATTCTTCCGTTTTAGCTTCGCCAAGGCGTTCGACCATCGAAGCGATCAAACTCAACATATAAGGATGAGAGCCCGAACGCGTGCACACCTTGCCTTTGTTTTTCGGCGCGGCCAGCTCTTCATAGGTATCGGCGTCCTCGGCTTTGACGGACGCTTTGTTGTAGACCATCACGCGCGCGCGGGTCGAGAAGCCAAACCAATCGCTGCCTTTGCCGTCGTCCTTGCTACGTAATTGCGCGGGGATGCGTGTTTGCAAGGTTTTGGACTGCACGGGCTGAAACAAGCCTTCTACTTGCGCCTTCCACAACCGCGCGGCGTCGACCAACAAGATGACATCGGCCGGACTGTTTTTCCCTTCGTTGCGCAAGCGTTCGAGCAGTGGTTCATCGCCGGCTTCGATGCGATTGATCTTGATGCCGGTTTGTTTGGTGAAGTTGTCGTAAAGCGCTTCGTCGGTTTGGTAGTGGCGCGCCGAGTACAGGTTCAAGACCTTGTCCTGGGCGAGCACGGCGTGAGACATGCCAAACGCCAGGCTCGCGGAAATGACCGACGCGATGAGGCGAAAAGGTTTTTGCATACGAAACTCCGAGCTTGAAGAGGAGAAAACTTGGATGGCTCGGATTATAAATGAAAATGATTCTCATCCATTTTGGATGAACGGGACGTTGGCTTGACGGTAAACGCCTTACCGAACGCGTGGCGCCTGCGCGGTCGCTTCGGGGTTTTCAAGCCGGCGGGCACCGTTCCAACGGGCTTGCCAATAGCTTTGGTCCAAGCTTTCGACGCGGACCGCGCCACCAGAACGCGGCGCATGCACGAATTGCCCGCCGCCGATGTAGATGCCGATATGCGAGAACTGACGCTTGAGCGTGTTGAAGAACACAAGATCGCCCGGCTTTAGTTGGTCGCGCGGCACTTGGGTGCCGAGCTGGGCCATCTCCTCGGCGCGACGCGGCAGCACGACACCCCAGGTGCGATCGAACACCCAACGAACGAGGCCGGAACAATCAAACCCGGTTTCCGGCGTATTGCCGCCGAATCGATAACGCACGCCGATATGCGCCAATGCGGCGGTCAAGATGTCGTTGGCCCGTTGCGTCGCGTTGGACCAAAGTCCCGTCGCGCGGGCGGGTTCTGGGTTTTGGCGATAGGCCTCGGTGTCGGTGGACAGGTAGAGAACGGTCGCTTGCGAATCGCCGGCTTGTGACTGCTCGTTGCGCGAATTCGGTAATTCCTGCGCGAAACTCGGTAGCGCGATGACCAGCCCGACGCCGAAGGCGATTAGGCGATGAACGCGGCCAAGATTTTTGAGAATTTGATGATCTTTCATGCAAAAAGAGGGCTGCACGTGCAGCCACGGCGGGAATATGCCGGCCATGGCGTGATGTGTCAAAGCCGGGGAGGCGGTTTTCGTGCGCGGCGTCACGAGCGGTGTAAACGCACGCGTGTAAGCTCGATCGACCTCTTAGAGCACACCTCATGGCCGAACTTCCTCCTACCGCTACCATCCCTGGCGCCTCGTCGCCCGGCGTTACGACCACCCAAGTGCTGACGGCGCGCATCGTGGCCGCGCTCGATGGAGTTAGTGGTGGCGCGAAGGTGTTGATCATCGACGACTCGCGTCTCGTGCGTGCATCGATCATCAAGCATTTGAAGGGCGTGTTTGACTACGTCGAGGCGGGCGATGGGCAAGTCGCGTGGGAAACCATCGTGCTCGACCCGATGATTCGCGTCGTGTTGTCGGATATTTCCATGCCGAAGCTCGACGGCTATCAACTGCTCGAAAAAATTCGCGGCTCGTCGCTATCGCGTATTCGCAATTTGCCAGTGGTCATCATCTCCGGAGACGAGCAAGAGGCCGCGAAGGCCGCCCGACTGGGCGCGACCGAGTTCATCACCAAGGGCGTGTCGACGGTTGAGTTGCTGTCGCGGCTCGAAGTGTTGATGCAGTTGCAAAACAAATCCGAAGCCCTCGAGGAAGCGCGCGAACAGCCGGTGATTCGCCATGACGACACTGGATTGGCGAGCGTGGCGATGCTCGACGTGGAAGCCGAGAAGATGTGGTCGTTCACGCGCCGGCACGGTATCGATCTCACGGTGATTTGCGTGCGGCTCGACGAAATCAAAGGATTGCCACCCGAAGCGCATGCGGTGCGCGAGACGATTCGCGGTCGCGTGTTTGCGTTCATCGCCGAGATGTTGACCAAGGCGATTCGTCGCGAGGATTGCATCGCGCGTACCGCCGATGGCGAGTTTTTAGTCGCGGCGATGGGCATTTCGCCGACCGGCGCCATCAAGTTCGCGACGCGGCTTTCGCAAGCGGTGGCGCGCGCACGCGTGCAGCACGCGGGAAGCGATTTATCGATCACCGCCACCTTTGGCATCGCGGCGGCGAGCCAAACGCGCGCCGATAGCGTGGCGGACCTGCGCCGCATCGCGATTCGCCGCGCCGACATGGGCCAAAAGATGGGCGGCAATCGCGTCGTCGGCATGGTCGAGGAAGGCAATGCCAGCGGCGTGTTCACCATCGACGATCAAGATTTGCCGAGGATGACAATTGCCGAGGCGCTCAATTTGATCGCGCGTGGACGGCAATTCGAAGTCTTGCCGCATCTCAAATCACTCGCCGAACAAGCGCGACCATTGCTCGCGTTGATCGAGCGCGAGCAAGCGGAAGCCTAAAGCGTTTTCATCTCTTCGCCATTCGCGCGTGATTGAGGTGCGACGAATGAGTGGCGCCATGCTTGGCAAGACGACGCGCCCGTTACTATCGAGGCGCGACGATCGATTCTTTCATCGTCGCAACGCGCGGGTCTTTCTCGAATCACCATTACAAATCCCACCATGTTCGAAGCCTTACTGAGCGGTTGGTTCTGGACTCAACTCATCTCCACCTTGCTGTTGCCGCCAGCGGGTTTGTTGTTGTTGATGGTGATTGGCACCGTGCTGTTACTGCGCGAACGAGCGGAATGGGGCATTCGCGTGGTGATCGTCGCGTGGGTAAGTCTTTGGCTTGGCTCGACGCCCTTGGTGGGGCGAGTGTTGATCGACAGCGTGTCCAACGTCGAGCCGTTCGAGGCGGACAAAATCAAGTTCTACAAACCCGAGGATCGCCCGCAAGCCATCGTGGTGTTGGGCGCGGGACGCGTGTTGGGCGCGGCCGAATATGGCGGCGAAGACCTCAAGCCGCGCACGCTCGCGCGCGTGCGTTACGCGTCGCGAATCGCGCGCCAAACATCCTTGCCGATCGCGGTGGTGGGCGGTAAACCCGAAGGCGGGCGCGCGTCGGAGGCGGAGTTGATGAACGATTCCTTGATCATCGACTTTGGCATGCAAGCGCGTTGGATCGAAGGCCGATCGCGCACGACGTGGGAAAACGCGCGCGAGGCATTCGCGCGACTACGCGCCGACGGTATCGAGCGCATCATTCTCGTGACCGATCTCGCGCATATCGAACGCGCGCGCAATTCTTTTCAGCACGCGGGCTTTCGCGTGATCGCCGCACCCACCGGATTCGCGACTTCGCATTTCAGCGACCCCAAGGACTGGCTCCCCACCGCTGAAGGTTTAGCTCTCACGCGCAGCGCGTTGCATGAATGGGGTGGTCGCGTGTGGTACTTAGTGCGTTCGTTCTAACGCATTTAGGAGTTCGCGATGAAAACAAAACCGTTGTTGACGTTGGACGATGTAAACGCGCTGCTCGCGGGTGCGCAAGCCGAGGCCATCGCGAATGGGTGGAAGGTGTCGATCGCGGTATGCGACGACGGCGGCCATCTGCTCGGTTTCCTAAGGCTCGATGACGCGCCCATCGTCTCGGCCACCATCGCGATCGAAAAAGCACGCACGTCCATCATCGGACGACGTTCATCGAAAGCTTATGAAGACATGGTGGCGGGTGGCCGCATGGCGGCGCTTTCGATGCCGATGGTCACGCATCTCGAAGGCGGCGAGCCGATCGTGACGTCGGGCGCTTTCGTCGGCGCGGTGGGCGTATCGGGCGTGAAGTCGTCGGAAGACGCGCAGATCGCGCGGGCGGGCATCGCCACGTGGCGAACCAAGATGGGCGCGCCCGAGTGATTCGCGCGTAGTAAGCCGATGGGTTTGTCCATTCGGTAAGGAATGACGTTTGCTGCCAACGCATCGCGCGCGATGCGTCCGTGTTGATTGACACGACGATCCGCGCGCTTCTAGCGTGCTGCCTGGCTCCTTCATTCCATAAAGGTTTCCCCGATGAAACATTTGCGCTCATTGCTCGCATGCGCGGCATTGATATCGGCCATCGTGCCCACGATGGTTATTGCCAAGGACGACTTCACGCCGCAAGTGGGTCAATCCGGCAAGGACGTGATTTGGGTACCGACGCCGGATGTTTTGGTCGAACGCATGTTGCGCATGGCGCAAGTCACGCCATCGGACGTGGTGGTGGACTTAGGCTCGGGCGATGGACGAATCGTCATCGCGGCCGCGAAACTTTTCAACACCAAGGCGCGAGGCATTGAATACAACGCCGACATGGTCGCGCTGTCGCGTCGCAATGCCGAGAAGGCGGGCGTGAGTGAATTAGCACGCTTCGAACAAGGCGATATTTTTAAGACCGATTTTTCAAACGCAACGGTCGTCACGATGTATCTGCTGCCGTCGCTCAATCTCAAATTGCGTCCCATCCTCATGCGAATGAAACCGGGCACGCGATTGGTGTCGCATCAATTCACCATGGGTGATTGGGAGGCCGACGAGATCTCGACCGTGGAGAACCGACCGGGTTACTTATGGATCGTGCCAGCGAACGCGGGCGGTAATTGGACCTTGTCGATCGGTAACGCCAACACCGAGGTGTCGATCGATCAGACGTATCAAAAGATCGTTGGCTCGGCGCGTTTTCCTAAAGTGCAAGCCACGTTTCGCGAAGCACGCGTGCGTGGCGATCAAATCATGTTCGGCTTGATGGACGAGCAAGGCGTGTTGCGCCAATTCGTCGGCACGATTCGCGGTGATCGCATCGAAGGCACCGCCACCGGCCCGAATGGCGCCACGCCATTCACCATGACACGACAAGGCATCGCACCGGCCATTCGCGGTTCGCAAGCGTGAGCACGATCGCCTCGAACGCGACGGCGGAGGAGCCTCGCGAAGCGATCGGCATTGGTGCCACCGTCGCGCTCATCGTGGGCATTGTCGTGGGCGCGGGAATTTTTAAAGCGCCGTCGTTGGTGGCTGGCTTTACCGAACATCCCACGTGGATGTTCGCGGCATGGGCCTTAGGCGGCGTGGTCTCGCTCATTGGTGCCTTGTGTTACGCCGAACTCGCCACCGCGTTTCCAAGCGCGGGAGGTGACTATCACTTCTTGCATCGCGCCTATGGTCGTTCGATCGCGTTTCTGTTCGCGTGGGCGCGATTTTCGGTCGTCACCACGGGGTCCATCGCGTTGCTGGGCTTTGTGTTTGGCGATTACATGGCGCAAGTGCTGCCGCTCGGGCCGCACGGTCCGGCGCTTTACGCGGCCACGGCGATCCTCGTCTTGACGGCCGTGAATCTTCGCGGCCTGCGCACGGGCAGTCTCGTGCAGACGTTGTTGACGATCGCCGAGGTCGGCGGCTTGTTGTTGGTGGCGATCGCGGGCTTATTCCTCGTGTCGGGGACCGGGGCATTGAGTTCAACGCCCGTACACGATGTAACCGCGACACCGCCCATGCCGTCGATGTTCGGCCTTGCCATGGTGTTCGTGTTGCTGACGTTTGGCGGTTGGAACGAAGCGGCTTACGTGAGCGCCGAGGTGCGCGACGCCAAGCGCAACATCGTTCGCGCATTGGTGCTTTCGATCGTGCTGCTCACCGCGCTGTACCTCGTGGTGGTGTGGGCGTATTGGCGAGGCCTGGGCTTGGAGGGCATGGCTAAATCCAACGCCGTGGCGGCCGATCTACTGCGTTTGGCGTTTGGTGAACGCGGCGCGAAGTTGGTGTCGATCATGGTGGCGGTCTCCGCGCTTACGTCGATCAACGCCACGATGATCGTCGGCGCGCGCACTAACTTCGCGGTGGGGCGCGATTGGCCGGTGCTGGCTTGGCTTGGGCAATGGAATGGCGCGCGTGGCACGCCGTCGCGTGGCTTGCTCGTGCAATCGGCCGCGGCGCTGGTGTTGGTGATCGTGGGCGCGTCCGCCGTCGGTGGCGGGTTCAAGGCGATGGTCGAATTCACCGCGCCAGTGTTCTGGCTGTTCTTTTTATTGAGCGGCATTTCGCTGTTCGTGCTGCGGCATACGGCGGCCGATACGCCTCGTCCGTTTCGCGTGCCGTTGTACCCCGTGGTTCCCGCGCTGTTTTGCGCAAGCTGCGCCTTCATGCTGTGGTCTAGCTTGACGTATGTGTATGACCAACGGCTCGGCGGATTGAACGCCGCGTGGATCGGCGTGATCGTGCTTGCGGCGGGCGGCTTGCTGCTCGCCGTCGTTCGTCAACGATAAGGGAGAAGATTCATCATGGAACGTCGTCAACTTTTAATGGCCGCCACGGCGCTCGTGCCGGCGGCAATCATGCATCGGGGCGCGCTCGCCGCCGCGTCCGCGCCCGCGCTTGACGTGCCGTACGTGCCAACGCGCATGAGCGTGGTCGACAAAATGCTCGAAATCGCGCGTGTTGGCCGTGACGATACTGTTTACGACCTCGGCTGCGGTGACGGCCGTATCGTGGTGCGCGCGGCCGAGCGTTATGGCGCGAGCGGCGTGGGCGTGGATCTCAATCCAGAGCGCATCAAGGAAGCCAAGGCCAACGCGAAGAAGGCTGGCGTCGCCAATCGCGTGCGCTTCGTGGAAGGGGATTTATTCAAGGTCGATATTTCCCCCGCCACCGTGGTCACGATGTATCTATTGCCGCAAGTCAACCTGCAATTGCGGCCGCGCCTGCTCAAGGAACTTAAGCCCGGCACGCGCCTCGTCTCGCACGACTTCGACATGGGCGACTGGAAGCCCGAACAAGAAGTGAACGTAGACGGCGCGAAGATCTATTACTGGACGATCCCCGCGCGCAAGGCGTGATGAAAATTTAGGCCGTCTCGGCAAGGGGAATCTTGCCGATGCGCATCTGCCATTCTCGCGGGCCGGTTTTGTGCACGCTGGTGCCCGTGGCATCGACCGCCACAGTCACTGGCATATCCTTGACCTCGAATTCGTAAATCGCTTCCATGCCTAAGTCGGCGAAGCCCACGACCTTGGCGGCCTTGATCGCCTTGCTCACCAAATAAGCAGCGCCGCCCACGGCCATGAGGTACGCCGATTGATGTTGACGGATCGCGTCGATCGCCACCGGACCGCGCTCGGCCTTACCCACCATCGCGATCAAGCCGGTTTGGCTCAACATCATGTCGGTGAATTTATCCATGCGCGTGGCGGTTGTCGGGCCAGCGGGACCAACGACTTCATCGCGCACCGGGTCGACCGGGCCGACGTAATAAATGACGCGATTGGTGAAATCGACCGGTAGCTTCTCGCCCTTGGCCAACATGTCTTGAATGCGCTTATGCGCGGCGTCGCGGCCCGTCAGCATGCGACCGTTGAGCAACAGCGTTTGACCGGGTTTCCAGCTCGCGACTTCCTCGCGCGTGAGCGTGTTGAGATCGACGCGTTTGCTTTTTTCGAGATCGGGCGCCCATTGCACATCGGGCCATTCGGATAGCGACGGCGCTTCGAGAATCGCGGGCCCCGAGCCATCGAGCGTGAAATGCACGTGACGCGTCGCGGCGCAATTTGGAATCATCGCGACGGGCTTGCTCGCGGCATGCGTGGGGTAGGTCGCGATCTTGACGTCGAGCACCGTGGTCAACCCGCCCAGGCCTTGCGCTCCGATGCCCAAGGCGTTGATCTTGTCGCACAACTCGATGCGCAATTCCTCGAGTTTGTTTTGCGGGCCGCGCGCCTTGAGCTCGAACATATCGATCGGCTCCATCAACGATTCCTTGGCGAGCAGCATCGCCTTCTCGGCCGTGCCGCCAATACCGATGCCGAGCATGCCGGGCGGACACCAGCCGGCGCCCATCGTCGGCACGGTCTTAAGCACCCAATCCACCAACGAGTCGCTCGGATTCATCATCACGAACTTGCTCTTGTTTTCGCTACCGCCGCCTTTGGCCGCCACCGTCACCGACACCGTGTTGCCCGGCACGACGCGCATATGCACGACGGCGGGCGTGTTGTCCTTGGTGTTCTTGCGCTCGAAATGCGGATCGGCGAGCACCGAGGCGCGCAGCTTGTTATCCGGGTTCAAATACCCGCGGCGCACGCCTTCGTTGACCGCGTCTTCGATCGAACCCGCGAAGCCTTCCCAACGCACGTCCATGCCGATTTCGAGAAACACATTGACGATGCCCGTGTCTTGGCAAATCGGCCGACGGCCTTCGGCGCACATACGGCTGTTGGTCAGGATTTGCGCGATCGCGTCCTTGGCGGCGGGGCTTTGCTCGATCTCGTACGCGCGCGCGAGATGCTGGATGTAATCGACCGGGTGGTAATAGCTAATGAATTGCAAGGCGTCGGCGACGCTCGAGACGAGGTCGTCGTGGCGAATCACGGTAGGCATGGCGAACGGGCTTTTCGAGAAAAAGAACGCGCGGCGGCCGCGCGAAAGGCGTGAGGCGTTCACGCCGGTTGAGTGCGCGCGATTCTAGCTAAACGGTCATGACGCGAGGACTCAATGTGTCACGTCGCTCGGTTTAACGAGCAGCCGATCGGTCGCCGCGATTGCGAGCGCCGAGAACAAGAACGCGACATGGATCAGCGTTTGCCACATCAACACTTTCGCATCGTAGTTTTGTGCGTTGATGAAGGTTTTAAGCAAATGGATTGACGAAATGCCGATGATCGCGGTCGCGAGTTTGACCTTAAGTACGGACGCGTTCACGTGCGACAACCATTCGGGTTGATCTGGGTGGCCTTCTAGATGCAAGCGCGAGACGAAGGTTTCGTAGCCGCCGACGATGACCATGATCAACAAGTTCGAGATCATCACCACGTCGATCAAGCCGAGCACGACGAGCATGATCGAGGTTTCGTTCAGCCGCACCACGGCTTGCCCGTTCATGGCTTGCTGACACAGCTCGGCCGAGGCAGTGCTGCAATACAAGGCCATGACATCGGCCTGGCTACCTAATGCGGCTTTGATGAGATGCGTGAGCTCGACCCAGAAATGAAAAACATAAACCGCCTGCGCGGCGATCAATCCAAGGTAAAGCGGTAACTGCAGCCAGCGGCTAAAGAAGATCAGACGCGGTACTGGCCGAAGCGGTCGAACAGTGTTGCTATTTGGAACCATCGACATGGAGTCAGTCTTGCGGAAATGGGCGAAATTACACGGCTTAAGAAGCGCGGCGAATTGCAAAGCACGCTACATTGGCTGGGCATTCTAGCTGCGCTTCGTACTAAGTAAGCGGTCCGTAAGACCGTCCTCCTATACCGTCCATAGACGATTTAAAACGAGGGACATCGCGATGGGATCAATCGAGTCGGTGCTTCAGGAAAATCGTGTTTTCCAACCCAGCGGCGCCACCGTTCACGCGGCGCGCATTTCGGGAATGGAGGCATACAACGCGTTATGCGCCGAGGCGGAACGCGACTTCACGGGTTTTTGGGCGCGTTTGGCGCGCGAGAACATTGCCTGGAAAACGCCGTTCACCAAGGTGCTCGACGAATCGAAGGCACCGTTTTACACATGGTTCGAGGACGGAACGCTTAACGCTTCGTACAACTGTCTTGATCGACAGATCGCCAACGGCCATGCGGATAAGGTCGCCATCGTGTTCGAGGCGGACGACGGCGCCGTTACGCGCGTTACATATCGCGATTTGCTCGGCCGCGTGTGTCGCATGGCCAACGCGCTTAAATCGTTGGGCCATGAAAAGGGCGAGCGCGCGATCATTTACATGCCGATGTCGATCGAAGCGGTGGTGGCGATGCAAGCGTGCGCGCGGCTCGGCATCATTCATTCGGTGGTGTTTGGTGGCTTCTCGGGCAAGAGCGTGCAAGAGCGCATCGCCGACGTGGGCGCGACGCTTGTCATTACCGCGGATGAACAAGTGCGCGGCGGCAAGAACATTCCGCTTAAGCCCGCCGTCGACGAAGCATTCGCGATGGGCGGCTGCGAAGCGGTGCGCAACGTCATCGTGCATAAGCGCACGGGCGGACAGGTGGCGTGGAACGTATCGCGCGACAAATGGCTGCACGACGTCTTGCAAGGTCAGTCCGACACATGCGAGCCGGTTTGGGTCGGCGCCGAGCATCCATTGTTCGTGCTCTACACCTCGGGCTCCACGGGCAAGCCCAAGGGCGTGCAGCACAGCACCGGCGGCTACCTGCTGTGGGCCCGGCTCACCATGCTCTGGACCTTCGACCTCAAGCCCGAGGACGTGTTCTGGTGCACCGCCGACATCGGCTGGATCACCGGCCACACCTACGTGGCCTACGGCCCGCTCGCCGCGGGCGCCACGCAAGTGGTGTTCGAGGGCGTGCCCACCTACCCGAACGCAGGCCGCTTCTGGCAGATGATCGAGAAGCACAAGGTCTCCATCTTCTACACCGCACCCACGGCGATTCGTTCGCTCATCAAGGCC
>DASTRU010000109.1:0-2817 GCA_035761045.1 Burkholderiaceae bacterium
CTGGCAGGCTTCGCAATCAGCGAACCCGGGATCACCAGGCTTAAGCGTGCAGACCTGACCAACGACTTCGGGCTCGGGTAATGCGGCGGTCGCATGACCATTGGCGCTCATGCCATTCATGCCGCCGCTTGCCGGCACCGCATTGAGTTCGCCGCCACGCCCCGTCGACTTCTCGGCATTCGTCGCGGCCAACGCGCGCAAGTAATACGTCGTCTTCAAGCCACGCAGCCACGCAAGCTTGTACGTCTCGTCAAGCTTCTTGCCCGACGCGCCCGCCATATAAATATTGAGTGACTGCGCTTGGTCGATCCATTTGCTGCGACGAGCCGCGGCTTCGACGATCCACTTCGGCTCGACTTCGAACGCCGTTGCATAGATCGCGCGCAAGTCGGCCGGAATACGGTCCACCTTCGCGCACGAACCGTCGAAGTATTTGAGGTCGGCCACCATCACCTCGTCCCACAAGCCAAGCGCCTTGAGATCGCGGACTAAGTAGTCGTTCACGATCGTGAACTCGCCCGACAAATTGGACTTCACGAATAAGTTTTGGAAGGTCGGCTCGATACAGGCCGACACGCCGATGATGTTGGAGATCGTCGCCGTCGGCGCGATCGCCACGCAATTGGAATTGCGCATGCCGTGGACCTTGATGCGCTCGCGCAGCGCGTTCCAGTCCATCGTTTCGGACATATCGACTTCGACGTAGCCGCCGCGTTGCTCGGCGAGCAGCTTGAGCGTGTCTTGCGGCAGGATGCCTTGGTCCCACAACGAACCCGCGTACGAGCTGTACCGGCCGCGCTCGGCCGCAAGCTCGTTCGACGCCCAGTACGCGTAGTAGCACACCGCCTCCATCGAACGATCAGCAAACTCGATCGCGTCTTGCGAGGCGTACGACACGCGCATCATGTGCAAGCAGTCTTGGAAGCCCATGATGCCCAAGCCGACCGGACGATGCTTGAGGTTGGACTTACGCGCCTTGCCGACCGCGTAATAGTTGATGTCGATCACGTTATCGAGCATGCGCATCGCGATCGAGATCGTGCGCTTGAGCTTGGCGTGGTCGAGCACCATGCGGCCGTTGGCATCCTTCGTCATATGGGCGACGAGGTTGACCGAGCCTAAATTGCACACCGCGATTTCGCTGTCGTTCGTGTTGAGCGTGATTTCGGTGCACAGGTTGGAGCTATGCACGACGCCCACGTGCTGCTGCGGCGAGCGAACATTGCAGGGATCCTTGAAGGTGATCCATGGATGTCCGGTTTCAAACAGCATGCCCAGCATCTTGCGCCACAACTGCAAGGCCGGCAGCTTCTTATATAGCTTGAGTTCGCCGCGCGCGGCTTTTTCTTCGTAGCGCGTGTAGGCCTCTTCGAACGCACGGCCAAATTTCTCGTGCAGGTCGGGTACATCCGACGGACTAAAGAGCGTCCACTCGCCGCCTTCCATCACGCGCTTCATGAACAGATCGGGAATCCAGTTCGCCGTGTTCATGTCGTGCGTGCGACGACGGTCGTCGCCGGTGTTCTTGCGCAGCTCGAGGAATTCCTCGATGTCGAGATGCCAGCTTTCCAAATAGCAGCACACCGCGCCCTTGCGCTTGCCACCTTGGTTGACGGCCACGGCCGTGTCGTTCACCACTTTCAAGAACGGAACGACGCCTTGGCTCTTGCCATTCGTGCCCTTGATGTACGAACCCAATGCACGCACCGGCGTCCAGTCGTTGCCGAGACCGCCCGCGTACTTCGCGAGCAACGCGTTTTCCTTGATGGCTTCGTAAATGCCGTCGAGGTTGTCGGAAACAGTCGATAAATAGCAGGACGACAGCTGCGAATGCTGCGTGCCCGAGTTGAACAGCGTGGGTGTGCTGCTCATGAAATCGAAGCTCGACAACACTTGATAGAACTCGATCGCGCGCGCTTCGCGGTCGATCTCGTTGATCGCGAGGCCCATCGCCACGCGCATGAAGAACGCTTGCGGCAACTCGATGCGCGCGCCTTCCACATGCAAAAAGTAGCGGTCGTACAAGGTTTGCAGACCGAGGTAGCTGAATTGCAAATCGCGTTCGTGCTTGAGCGCGCCCGCAAGACGCTTGAGGTCGAATCGGCCAAGCTCGTCGTTAAGCAAGCCCGCTTCGATGCCGCGCTTGATGAAGCGCGGAAAATATTCGGGGTAACGCGTGGCCATGTCGGCTTGCAGCACTTCCTCGCCCAGCACTTCCTTGCGAATCGTGTGCAGCAATAAGCGCGCGGTCACCGTGCTGTACGCGGGATCTTGTTCGAGCAAGGCGCGCGACGCGAGGATCATCGACTTGAACACCTCGTCCATCGGCACGCCGTCGTACAAGTTCTTGACGGTCTCGCGCAGGATCGCATCGGCGTCGGTGTGATCTTCCAGCCCCGCGCACGCGGCGCGCACGATGGCTTCGATGCGCGCCATCGGCAACGGCACTCGTTGCCCATCTTGCGTGACATGCATCACGCCTTGTTCGACGGCGGCCTGCTTTTGCGCCGCGCGTTCCGCCGCGCGCCGCTCGCGATACAACACGTACGCACGCGCGACCTCATGCTCGCCCGAACGCATGAGCGCGAGTTCGACTTGGTCTTGAATGTCTTCGATATGAAAGGTGCCGCCGGCCGGTTGGCGACGCACGAGCGCGGCCACCACATCCGACGTCAAACGTTCCACGACTTCACGCACGCGCGCGGACGCCGCGCCTTGACCGCCGTTGACCGCGATGAATGCCTTGGTCAATGCGATGGCGATCTTTGAAGGTTCAAACCCCACCACCGCGCCATTGCGGCGAATGATTTTGTAATC
>DASTRU010000110.1:0-2276 GCA_035761045.1 Burkholderiaceae bacterium
CTTCATCTACAGCAAGCGCCCCGGCACGCCCGCGGCCAATCTCGAAGACGACACGCCGCACGAACTCAAGCTCGCGCGACTGCAACGGCTGCAAGCGACGATCGAAGCCGAAGCGCAACGCATTTCGCAAGCGATGGTTGGCAGCGTGCAGCGCGTGCTGGTCGAAGGGCCAAGCCGCAAGGACCCGAACGAACTCATGGGCCGCACCGAAAACAACCGGATCGTGAATTTCGCGGGGCCGGCGTCGTTGATCGGTCGACTCGTCGATGTCGAAATCGCCCAGGCATTGCCCCACTCCTTACGCGGGGTTGTACCGGAGGCCGCTCCAATCGCACCCTGAGTGCGGTTCATCACACCCCTAATGGTCGCGCCGCAAGCACGATGGTGTGATGCGGCTGTCGGCCGATCGCTTTGGGGTGTGTGTTCATGATGGTTCCAGGTAGGCAATTGGTACTCGCGTCGTTATGCGCCTCGATGTTCTCGGGCTGCGCGACCGTGATGCGGTTAGACGTTGGCAATGCAAGTCCCTCGCGCGCGCCAACCACGATGAACAACGGCGCCACCCCAGGCCCGGCGCCTGGCGCGGCGGCGGTGCCGTCGGGTCCGCTACGGCCATTCGCCGAAATCGTCAAAGACGCAAAAGTGCTGCCCGGTTACTTCAACGTGTGGCAAAAAGACGAGAAGGTGTGGCTCGAAATCGATCCCGACCAACTCAACGAGCCGTTTTTCATGACGGTGAACCTTAGCCGCGGACTGGGCGAACGCATGTTGTTCGCGGGGCTAATGGGCGGTGAATACGGCGTGGGCGGGTATTACCTCGCCGAGATGCGGCGCGTGGGTAATACACTGCAATTGATCGCGCGCAACACGCAATTCACCGCGACGCCCGGCTCGCCCGAAGAGCGCGCGGTGCGCAACGCGTTTTCCGACAGCCTGTTGTCGGCCGCGCCGGTGGTAAGCCTGCCGCATCCGGAACGCAAGTCCATCCTCGTTGATGCGAATGCCCTGCTGCTGGCCGATATTCCGCGTGGTTCCCACGTGATCGAGCGCGCCTATCGGAATGTGTATGCCTTCGATCGCGCCAATTCGTACTTCGCCGACGTCAAATCCAACGAAGACCGCACCACGCTCGACGTGACCGCGCATTTCACGCAGGCACGCATTCCGTTGGCGCCACCACAAGGCGGACCGTTCTTCGCGCCGCCGGACGTGATCGAGGATCCACGCAGCCTATTCCTCGGGTTTCTCTACACCTTCACCAAATTGCCCGACGAGCCGATGCGTCCGCGATTGGCCGATGCGCGCATCGGCCATTTCGTGATGAGCAAGGTGGACTTCAGCAACGAGCGCAAGGCTTCGCCACGCACGTATTACGTCGAGCGTTGGCGCTTGGAGAAGAAGGATCCGAAAGCGGCGATGTCGGAGCCGATCAAGCCGATTACCTTTTGGCTCGATCGCGAAATCCCGGTCAAGTACCGCGCGCCGATTACCGCCGGCATTCTCGAATGGAACAAAGCGTTCGAGCGCATTGGCTTTAAGAATGCGATCGAAGTCAAACAGCAACCCGACGACGCCGACTTCGACACCGGTGACGCCCTGCACGCGTCGATTCGTTGGATGACGACCGCGACGCCCTCGTTCGGCGCGATTGGTCCGTCGCACGTCGATCCACGCACCGGCGAAATCCTTGATGCCGATATCGGCTGGGACGCGAACATGACGCGCAATTTGCGCATCTTTCGCGCCGAAGTCGCCAACAACAACGGCGGCGGCAACGCCATCGGCTACACGCCGATGTACGACGAACGCACCGGCGAATTACGCGCCGGAAAATCGCAGGCTGCCACCAACGGCCGCGCGTGCGCGCACTTTGAATACGCCGAACGCGAACTCGGTTTCGCGTTGGCCATGCTGGAAGCGCGCGGCGAACTAGACCCCGAAAGCCCGCAAGCCGAACGCTTCGTGGCCGAGTATTTGAAGGACGTGACGATGCACGAAGTCGGTCACGCGCTTGGATTGCGACATAACTTTCGCGCCTCCACGGTGTACACGGCCGAGCAATTGGACGACCCCGATTTCACCGCGAAGAACGGTATCTCGGGTTCGGTCATGGAGTACTCGCCCATTAACTTAGGACTGCGCAAAGGCAAGCAAGGCCAGTACTTTTCCTCCACCCTCGGACCTTACGACTATTGGGCGATTGAGTACGCCTACAAACCCATCGCGCCCGAGCGCGAGGCCGAAGAGCTTGCCACGATCGCCGCGCGCGCCGACCA
>DASTRU010000111.1:0-7226 GCA_035761045.1 Burkholderiaceae bacterium
GCCGGTTTCGGCAATCACGAAATTACCGCCGGTGATGCCCATGTCGGCTTGCAGAAAATGCGTGCGCAATATTTCGCGCGCCTCGCGAGTCATCTCGGCGATATCGGTTTTGCGTTTTCGCGCGTGCACGCGCGAAAACAAGTCCGCGATTTCGTCTTTGTCTTTATGAACGACGGGCGCGATGATGTGGCTCGGCGGTTCGTTGCCATTTATTTGCAAGATGTACTCGCCTAAGTCGGTCTCCACGACTTGTACATCCGCGGCTTGAAGCGCGCTGTTTAGCGACATCTCCTCCGACACCATCGACTTACTTTTAATCGCCTTCTTCACACCATGCCGGCGGGCGATTTCAACGACTAAGCGCGCGGCATCCGCCGCCGATTCCGCCCACAAAACCTTCGCACCACGGCGCGTAGCCTCGCGCTCGAAGCGCAGCAGCCATTGATCGAGATGCGCAAGGCCGCGTTCGCGCCGCTCGGCCGCCGCGTCTCGAGTAGCCTCGAAATCATCAAGCTCCAAAATCGCATTCGCACGGCCGGCGACAAACTTAGTCGATAGCTTTTTAAGATTGGCTTGCAAACGCACGTCGGCCAACCGTTGTTGAGCACGCGCTTTAAAGTGCATCGACTGAACTTGCATCACGTTCTCCTACATGTCACCGGTAAGTAGTTGCGCGACATGTACTACCCTCGTTCGCTCATCGCCCGTGCGGCGTAAGCGGCCTTCGATGTTCAAGATGCAGCCGAGATCGCCAAGCACCACGGCGTCGGCGCCGCTTTCGCGAATATTCGTGCATTTTTCATCCACGATAGCCGTGGAAATTTCGCCGTACTTCACCGCGAACGTTCCGCCAAAGCCGCAACAGGCCTCGCATCCCGCCATTTCGGTGAGACGTAGTCCTGGCACGAGACTTAGCAGCTCACGCGGCTGACGTTTAACGCCTAATTCGCGTAGCCCCGAACACGAATCGTGATAAGTCACATGTCCTTGAAACGGCCGACCATCGGGCAGAGTGCGCAGTTGCGCCACGTCCACCAAAAATTCGGTGAGCTCGTAGGTGCGCGACGCTAAATCAAGCGCCGCTTGTTTGAGCGGCGGGTCGTCGTTAAACAAATCGACGTAATGCTTGCGCACCATGCCGGCACAAGACCCCGACGGCACGACGACGTACGCAAACTCCGCGAATTCACGCAGCACCTTAGCCGCGAGCGCCCGCGCGCTAGGCGTGTCCCCGCTGTTGTAACCCGGTTGCCCGCAACAGGTTTGCTGCGGCGGCACCACAACGTCGTACCCAGCGTGCTCAATAAGCTTTAGCGCAGAGAAGCCGATGTCGGGCCGCATCACATCAACTAAGCAAGTAACGAGCAATCCAACTCGTGAACGTGTGGTCATTTCCTTACCTATTTGCGTCGATTTTCGGGTTGAAACTCAGGTTTCTTGCTTCATGAAATCAAAATTAAATGCTGCACTAGCGAATTTCATCCCGCGCACTAGAATTCCGTGAAACGGGAGCTTGACTATGCCAACCATTGCACGACCGCTCACCTCTTCTCCAATGACAACGACTACTTCATTACCGCCGACGTCGCCAACGCCCTCGACCGCAGTGCAGGTCATCGAACGCATGATGCGCTTATTAGACGCGTTGGCCGCGCATCAAGATCCGGTCAGCCTTAAGTTATTGGCGCAAGGCACGTCGCTTCATCCTTCAACGGCGCATCGGATCTTGAACGACATGGTCGCGTGTCGATTCGTCGATCGCGTCGAGCCCGGTACGTATCGACTCGGCATGCGTTTGCTCGAACTCGGCAACTTAGTTAAAGCGCGGCTATCGGTTCGCGACGCTGCGCTGCCGTATATGCGTAAGTTGCATCAAGCCACCGCGCAAACAGTTAATCTTTCCGTTCGGCAAGGCGATGAGATTGTGTACATCGAGCGTTCGTACTCAGAACGCAGCGGAATGCAAGTCGTCCGCGCCATCGGTGGTCGCGCGCCGCTTCACCTCACCTCCGTCGGAAAATTATTTCTGTCGGTTGACGATCCGAAGAACGTACGCAATTACGCGACTCGTACCGGTCTTGCACCGCACACCGCCAATAGCATTACCGACATTGTCAAACTCGAACGCGAGCTTGCTCATACCCGCCAACGCGGCTATTCGCGTGATAACGAAGAATTAGAGTTAGGCGTGCGTTGTATCGCCGCGGGTATTCGTGATGACCAGGGCAAGCTCGTCGCGGGCCTATCGATTTCCGCACCCGCTGATCGCTTGCAAGAAGATTGGGTCGATGCCTTAACGCGGACCGCCGACGAAATTTCACGAGCCTTGGGTTATCACGGCGTCCAGCAAAATTAAATAAGCGATTTGATTTGCATTTAGAAAAAGAAAAAGGGGGCGGCAGTTAAATGCCTCCCCCTTTTTACTTGCGCTTACGCGTGAATCAACGAATAACCGTCGTGCCGCGCACGCTAATGGGACCCGAATCAGCACGCTCTAAACGCTCAATACGCTCGGGCGCCTTATCACTGCTTCGCTCCACCTTATCGACGACAACCGTTTTTTCAATCGAGTTTTTCTCGACGGCTTGCGACACGGTCGTTACGTTGCGCACGGAACTTCCGGCGTGCTCAAGCCAAGTACGAATGCGCCCAGCATCGCCAATTCGCGCCAACCGTCCTTGCGCGTCAAGCAACACCATCACGAGCTTGCGCCCGGCGATTTCCGCTTGCATCACCAGGCACTGACCGGCCTCGGAGATATACCCCGTTTTTTGAAGGCCAATGTTCCAATCGGAATTCCTAACGAGTCGGTTCGTATTGTTGAACGTGATCATCCGGCGGCCGACCTGCACGCTGTGACTGGGGCTTGTTGAATACTCACGAATCAACGGGTGCTCGTAGGCTGTTTTAACAAGCTTCGCCAAGTCAGGCGCGCTCGAGCGATTACTTGGGGACAAACCACTCGAATCAACAAAGCGGGTGTTCGTCATTCCCAATTCAGCGGCCTTCCGATTCATCGCTTTAACGAAGGCACCGATACCGCCTGGGTAATGTCGCCCCAACGCCGAAGCAGCGCGGTTTTCCGAAGCCATGAGAGCTAAATGCAGCGCGTCCGCGCGTGACAACGCGGTGCCAAAACCAAGACGCGAGCGCGTGTTCTTCTCGGTGTCTCGGTCTTCGACGTCGATTTCAATCGTCTCGTCCAACGGAAGATTGGCATCGAGCACGACAAGCGCAGTCATCAATTTAGTAATTGATGCAATGGGCAAAACCGCGTGAGTGTTCTTTTCGAACAGGGTTTGACCGGTCGATTGATCAACCACCAAGGCGACGTTCGACTTGAGATTAAGCTCGTCTTGCAAACCATGCAGGCCGAGCTGCTGACCTAACGTAGGTTTTTCAACCTCGGGGGCAACGCGATACGCGGCGCGCTTTACGACGCTTTTACGCTCTGAAGAACGAGTAACGGTTTGACGACGCGTCGAGCTTTTTTTGACCTTAGAGCTAGACGACGCTTTTACTTGAGGTTCCGCCGCTTGAGCCTCGCCGGCCATATAGCCAAGCACGAGAACCAATGACAACAGCGAGATTAGCGAGGCAATTGCCTTGTGCATGGAATCAGTCTCCCTGCCGTCCGTTTGACTTTTAGTGAGTCGAGTTGAGTCTAGCATTTGAAAAACGTCACGATAGCGCTGAAAAACGCGCAGCTTTCTCAAGTTTTGTTAGCACCGCTACCGTTCGATGAAATCAATGCCGGCATGACGCCGGCATTGATCAACAACGTGTTCGATAAGCGAAGTTTAAGCGACGGCTTACTCGCATCGAAGTGACTAAGTTTGCGAAATCATTCAGCGTATACGCCAGCTTTACGAATGATTGGGGTCCATTTCGCGATTTCACTTTCCAACTGGGCTTTCAGCGCTTGAGGCGTCGCGTCCTTGGAGTCATAAACCGTGGCACCCAATTCGCTCATGCGCTTGGAAAACGCGGGGTCTTTCAGTCCAGTCTGAAGTGCTTGCACCAAACGATCGATTACGGGTTTCGGTGTTCCCTTCGGCGCGTACACACCATGCCAAACGCCGACTCGGAATCCCGCAAGACCGGATTCATCAAGCGTAGGAATATCTTTAAAGTTGGCTAGCCGTTGCGCGGACGTCACGGCATAGGCCTTTACTTTTTGCGCTTGAATTTGCCCAGTGGTGTTGGTGGTCTGGTCGCATAGAAGATCCACCTGCCCTCCCATCAAATCGTTAAGCGCCGGAGCGGTGCCGCGATAGGGAACGGTCGTGAGGTCCTGCTGTATGGCGCTCATGAATAGCAGGCCGCAGAGATGGGACGCGGAGCCAATGCCGGCGTTGGCCATCGTCACCTTATTGCCGTTTGATTTTAGGTAGGCGAGCAGGTCTTTCACATTAGCCGCGGCCATTGTGGGCTTGGCAATCAAAGTCATCGGTGTGTCGACGACGAGCCCGACGTACTCATAACTTTTCAGTGGATCGAAAGGCAGGTTTTTATAAAGAGCGGGGGCCGTTGACATGCCGATATGCATGAGCAGCACGGTGTAACCATCGGGAGCTGCCTTGGCGACTTTGTTGGAACCGATCGTGCCGCCCGCTCCAGCCGCGTTATCGACAACGATCGTTTGCTTAAGGCTGGTGGACATCGCTTGCGCGAGCGAACGGGCCACCACATCCGTTGGTCCTCCGGCCGCGAATGGCACCACCATCGTGATCGGCCGATCCGGATATTCCGCCAACGCGGCGGTCGAAACCGCTAGCGCGGAGCAAAGCGAAAGCAGGGTCGTCAGCAACTTCATCATCGTCTCCTGAAAGCCGGGCGTCTGTTGGCCCGTGGTGAACGTTGGCTTGCAACGTTATGACTCAAGCGTAACGGATGAAGTGCGCGGGCGCGCTCGGAAAAGCGTGCGATTCACCACGCCGACTTACGGCGATGACCCGTCAAGTTATCGAAAACGTGAGAAGGACGATCGAGTTTGGGTCGCATTGCTTGCCAAGCTCCCCAGAGGATGGTACTTTGAATGCGAATCGTTCTTAATAGCGATTGCAACTCATCCTCCACTCGCTACCTTCGATATCGCCATGAACTCATCCACGTTATCCACGTCTTCCTCGCGTGCCACAACTGTAAGGTCCGTTGCTCCCTCGGCGCTTGATTCGCGGCAGCTACTGCATGGCGCGCAGGTGGTTCAGATTCATCATCGCGGTGAAACTTACGTGCTGCGCGAAACACGTTTGGGCAAATTGATTCTTACTAAGTAAGTAACGCGCTACCGCTCGACGGGCGAGCGCCGCACGACTAAAGCAACGCCAATAAGCGCAAGGCCCATTCCAAGCACCGCTCGGGCATTGAACGTTTCGCCGAATATCGCCCATGCCATCAATGCCGTGACTGGGGGCACGAGGTAAAGATAGCTCGTTACTTCGGTGGCCGCGCCGTGGCGAATCATGACGAACAGCAGTGAAATGCCCGCTCCGGTAAGCACGAATATTGACCAAGCCATGGCGCCGATTACTTGCGGGGTCCATTCAATATGCAGGTGTTCGGTGGCGAGCGCGAACGGCAACGTCACGACGAAACTGGCGACGAACTGAATGACTTGCCCTGTTCGCACGTCAAAATGCGGGCAGCGTTTCTTCTGATAGAGCGTGCCCGCCGTGATGGCGAGCAACGCGCCGATCGCGAGCACGATGCTCATAGGCGACATCTGCTGTGTATTGCCCAATTTAGTTGAGACGACCAGCGCGACTCCCGCAAAACCGAGCAATAGTCCGCACCACTGTTTGAATCGCAACCGTTCGCCGATCGCACGGCCCGCGACAGCCGTCAGTACTGGCTGCAAGTTGACGATGAGCGCCACGATGCCTGCGGGCATTCCATGTTTAACGGCGACCCATACGCCTCCTAAGTAACCCGCTTGGATGCCGACACCGGCGATCGCGATATGCATCACGTTGGTTGGATTCGATGGCCAAGGTGCGCGCGAGACTCCAGCCAACACCCCCATCAGCACGATGACACCCGCGTATCGGACGAGCAAAAACGTCAGCGGCTCGGCATATGGCGCGGCGACTTTTGCTGCAATGTACCCGGAGGCCCAAATCAGAATGAATAGCCAGGGAGCAAACCGAATCCAGCGATGAGCCACGGTGGGCGTCATGCCGCACTCGCCTTGCGTGATGCAGACCATGCCCGCGCGTACTCCCGCGCGATACGCACGGTCGAAAACTGCACATCCACCGTTTGCTCCAAATCGCGTCCATAACCACCAGCCATGGCGATCGCGACGGGAATCGCGCATCCAACGGTACGCGTCAGCACTATGCGATCACGCTGTTCGATGCCCGCCTTCGTTAATTTGAGCTTGCCCAGTCGATCGCCTTCGTGAACGTCGGCGCCGGCGAGATAAATCACGAGCGACGGCGTAAAGCGCGCGAATAAAGTATTAAGCGCATGGTCGAGCGCCGTTAAATATTCTTCGTCGCCCGTGCCGTCGGGCAAGCCCACGTCGAGGTCGGACGTCTCCTTGCGAAACGGAAAATTCTTTTCTCCGTGCAACGACAACGTGAAGACGGTTGGGTCATTGGCAAGAATGCTCGCGGTGCCGTTGCCTTGATGCACGTCCAAGTCAATGACGGCCACGCGAAACGCAGCGCCGCGCTTGACTTGCTCGGCTTGGATCCGCCGAGCCGCGATGGCGGCGTCGTTGAATACGCAAAAACCGGAACCTTTATCGGCGTAGGCGTGATGAGTACCGCCTGCGAGATTGACGCTAACGCCCTCTTCCAGCGCGGTACGGCATGCGCCAATCGTGGCACCCGCCGAGCGGCGCGAGCGTTCCACCATTTCGGGCGACCACGGAAATCCGATCTCTCGTGTTTCCGCCGGACTAAGTGCGCCGGTTGCGACTCGCTCGATATACGCCGGCGTATGCGCCAAAGCCAACTCTCCATCGGTGGCTGCGTCTGGTTCCACCAGTTCGATATCGGGCATCTCGCGGGCGACGCGTTCACGCAACCAACGGTATTTCTTCATTGGAAACCGATGTCCGTCTGGCAGCGGCAAAACGAAACGATCACTGTAGTAAGCGCGCATAACGGAATCGTAATCGCTTCGCGTTCCATATCTTGCAACGCATCAGCGCAAGTTTTCGCACTGTTTTTCGCAACGCCTTAAGGAAGCTAAAAAGGATATTTGTTTCAGCTACT
>DASTRU010000112.1:0-5756 GCA_035761045.1 Burkholderiaceae bacterium
CGGCGCCCAGTACCAAGCGTTCGAGCGCGTATGTCCACGTGTGGCGGCCTTGCGCGGGGACGCCGTGGCGCGCGCGGTCGTGCGCGTCGAGCGCCCAGCGCGCGCCCGCGTCGGCGACCAAGGCGACCACGCGTTCGACCGCGTCGGCATCAAGCCCGAAGCGTCGCGCGCAAGCCGGCACGCGCAATAAGGCCGCGACGGCCTCGGCCGAAAAACGCGCGCGCGGCAAATCTAGCAAGGCCAAGAACGCCGCGACCAGTGGATCGGCCTGCGGCTGAGCGCGACCGGTCATGCGATAGGGCAGGCGAATCGCGGCCGGCATCGCGCCAAACACCGCGTCGATCATCGGCGCGGCGGCGTCGATGTCGGGTACGAACACCGCGATGTCGTCGGGCGCGAGCGTCGGGTCGGCGTCCAGCCGCGCGAGCAGGTCGTCGTGCAAGGCTTCGAGCTGGCGCTGCAAGCTCGTGCAGGCGTGGATGACGAGCGAACGGTCGTGCGCATCGTCGAGCGCGGGGGCGAGGTCGGGGCGCGGATCAAGCTCGACGACCGAGCGTTGCACGCGCGCCAGCAGCGACGTGCCCATACGCCGCGCATGCCGTTCCTCGCTCGCGTCCCACGCGCCGGTGGCGATCGCGAGATCGAGTTGCTCGATCGCTTGCCGGCCCCACGACGCGAGCACATCGTTGCCTGATTCGGCCACGTCGGCCAGCGGATTGGCCTGCGCGCGCAGCGCGGCGATGCGCCGCTCGGGCAGCAAGTCGCCGTAATACTCGGCGCTTGGTTCGCGGTGATAAATCTCGACGTCGATCGCCTCGGCCAACGCTGCGTACGTTTGCCAATACAACGGCGCCAAGGCGTGCACGGCGAACAAGCGCACGCGCCGCGGTAAGGCTTCGCGCACGCGTGGGTCGCGCGCCAGCGCCGCGCGAAAACGCTCCAGCGGATGCGGCGCTTGACCCAGCCCCAAGCCCGCCACGATGTGACGCCATAGCGCGGCTTGCCAGGCTTGGGTTGGCGCGTCGAGCTGCGGGCCCGCAGCCAACTCCCCGCGCGCCCACGGCGCAAGCCACACATCGCTGCGAAACGTGGTGTAGCGATCAAACAACTCCGCCAAGGCTTGGGCCAACTGCATGCGCGCGACCGGATCGTCGCGCGTACGGTCGAGGTAAGTGGCCAGGGGCGCGAGCGCCGCGTCGCTTGCGTCGCCACGTTCTAAGACATCCAGCAACGCGTAGATGCGCCACGTTAGCGACGACGGATCGAACGGCGATTCGGCCGCGATGCCTGGCACCACGCGCGCGGCCAAGGCCCACAGCGTCGCGGCCGGATAAGTAAATTGCACATCGGCCGCGATGCCAAACCGCCGCGCGATGCGTTGCTGCACATACCGCGCGACCGCGGCCGACGGCACGACGATCCACTCGGGTTCGAGCGCGTCGGGCGTGGGGGCGAGGGGTTGCGCGGCCAGGGTGTCGATCAGCGCATCGGCGAGCCGATCGGTACAGTCGCTGCGAATGAAACGAAGCATGCCGAGAGTGTAGAGGCGCAAACGCCTAAGCTTTCGGTCTTGCGGATTCGCCGCTTCACTCTTTGCCAACGCCTGGGGCCGCCATGCCACGAGTTTTTCGTCCGTCGTCGACCACGCGCGCTTCTCGCGCCATCGGTCTGGCGTTGTTGAGCCTTGTTCTCGCGTGTTCGCCCACTTTTAATTGGCGCGAGATTCGTACCGACCAATGGGCCGCGATGTTTCCCGCCAAGCCCGCCAGCGGCACGCGCACCTTGCCGCTATTGGGCGCTTCGGTCGCGCTCACGCTGTACAGCACCGATGTCGAGGGCACCGTATTCGCGGTGGGCGCCGCCGAATTACCGCCCGCATTGGCCGATTCGGCCGAGCAACGCGCGCGGGTGGCCCAAGCCTTCGAGCGGGCGCTGCTTGCCAATGTCGCGGGTAAAGTCGTACGCGAAGGCCCGGCCGCGACCTCGCCGTGGACTCAAGCGGGCTTACCGCCACCTGAAATCGCACGCGAAATCGAGGCCGAAGGCGTTCGCAACGGCGCCAAGCGGCGCGTGACCGCCCGGTTTTACGTTGAAAAAAAACGTGTGATCGAAGTCATCGTGGCGAGCGATCCAAACGTTGAGCAGCGCGAGCAGGTCGAAACCTTTCTCGCGGGGTTCCGGCCGCTGTAGGCGTGAACGCGGCGGCATATGTGCCACGTTCATTACTTCGTGAGTTTTCGCGCCTACCGTACTCACACCGCTCGCGCGATGATCCGGGGCGGCCGTATTGCCTTAGGGATTGGGCGGGTCGTCTCATCAACCCACAAAAAGCAGTTTTCAGGAGAAGTTCGTCATGCAAAAAATTCACGCTCTCGCCGTCGCGGTCACGCTTGCGTTAGGCGCTTCCTTCGCTAGCGCGCAGACCCCGGTTGCTCCGGCGCCGGCAGTACCGGCCGCTCCGGCTGTTCCCGCCGTCCCCGCTGCTCCGGCTGCTGCTCCGGCGCCGGCGGAGTTGAAGGCCGATGCGCCCAAGAAAGCCGATGGCGCGAAGAAACAAACCGCCACAAAAAAGCACACGGCCGCCAAGACCACCAAAAAGCGCACCGCGCAGCAAGAAAAAATGGCCAAGTGCAACAAGGAAGCCACCGGCAAGAAGGGCGCCGAGCGCAAGGCCTTCATGAAGCAATGCTTGAGCGCCTAAGGTTTTCTTAAGTCGCGAAGCGGTACACGCAGGGGGCACGATGGTGCCCCTTGTCGTTTTTGTCGTCATGAAGCTGGGCACGGGGCGTGCCGTCGCAGGAACGAATTTATTTCACTTCGTGCTTTTCGTTCTCATGACACAAACACTACGTTCTCGCTCGTTCCCACGCATTCAACCCCTGCTGATTTCAATCGCCGCTCTCGTCGCAAGTCCTGCCGCGTTGGCGCAACTCGCCGCGCCCACCGATCCGGCCTTGCAGCGCCTGCCCACGCGCTATACCGGACAGGCCGATGGCACGTGGAAAGGCAATCTCGGCTTGGGCGTCACGCTCACGCGTGGCAATTCGGAATCCGAGCAACTTTCGCTTTCGTTCGACGCGGCGCGCGCCACCAGCGACGATCGCATCGTGTTTCGCGGCATTGCGGTTCGCAATGAAACCAACCAAGGCACGCAAGCCGACAACGCCCAAGCCAGCGCGCGGTATGAACGCAACGTAAGCACCGATTGGTTTGGCTTTGGTCAAGCCGAATTCGAACGCGATGTATTGCGCGATTTGAACTTGCGCCAAACCTACGGCACCGGTGTTGGGTATCGCTTCGTGCAAACCGAACGCACGCAATTCAATGTGTACACCGGCCTGGCCTATACGCGGCTCAATAACGTGGCGAGCGCCGATACCGAAGGCGTGGAAGCCTTCGTCGGAAACGAATGGAGCGTCAAGCTTGGCGACAATGCGTCGTTTATCGAACGCTTTGTTTATTACCCCGATACGGCCGATACCGGCGGTGGTCGTTACGTACTTGAAGCAACGATCAACACCAAAATCCAAGGCGCGTTAGGTTTGCAGCTCACGGCCTTGCAGAAGTATCAGCAAGTCGTGCCGCCCGGCCGCAAAAGTACCGACACGATTTTATTCACCGTCGTGACCGTGGCGTTCTAGACCGCGCGCGCAAGCACCGGATACGTAAAGCCGAGAAAGTGCGCGGCGTTGACGCAAAAGTGCGTGGCGATCGCCGGTTCGATACGGCGCGTGGTTTCGTACGCCAAGCCATAGCCGATGGACGCAACCGTCGCGAGCACGACCAGCGCCACGCCGCCCGCGCCGTGCGCCGCGCCGAACACGACGCTCGTGACCAGCAGCGCGGGCCAGCGCGCGCCCCATCGGGCATGCACGAACGCGGCGCATCGTTCTTGCAACACGCCACGGAAGAACGCTTCCTCGGCCACGCACGTCAACAGCAGGTTGAAGACTAAGAACGCGGGTGCCATCGCGGGCCATTTGGGGTCGGGCCGCACATAACCGAGCGCAAGCCCCAGCCCGATCACCGTCGCGACGGTGCACGCGAGCACGACCATGCTTTGTCGGTTGAAGGCATAAGGCCATTGCGTGACGGTCGCGGCGCGCCGTGTAAGAAACACGAGCAACAACAACCCGGCTGCGCCTTTATCGAAGCGCGCGTGGTAGGTGAAGGGCGGCGCGTCGGCGCTCAACCTTGCTCGTTCGATCACCACCCATGATTCAAACCCGGGCCAAATATGCAGCGCGAGCGCCAAGGCGACGACGACGGCGATCACGGTCCACCACGCCCGCGCGCGACCACGCGTCGCCGCCCACGCGCTCACGCTCAATAGCGCAAGGCCAAGCAATGCGGGCGTTCGCACGACGCCCTCGACCATGGCCACGACGATGGCCGCGCCCAACCCAAGCCACCAAGGCGCGATAACGATGCGCCGGGACAAACGTATATCGGGCAGCCATGCCGAGGCGACCGCCAACGCGAGCACGCTAAAAGCCAACATGAATCAAAACGCGAGAACGAAAACGCCGAATCGTCTAACGTTTTTGGGCATGCGCGCTACGCAGCAAGCTCAACGCTTGCGCTTTCAACACGCCCAAGGTGGAAAGCTCGTCTTGCGTGGCCTTCAAACCGGTCTCGCGAGATACGCAAACCACCAGCGCGACGGGCGCGTTGCCGTGATGAATCGGCAGCACGAGCAGGGCGCCGGGATTGGGAAAGGCCTTGTCCAACCACGCGGGAATGTATTTGCGTAATTGCGGATCGTGCGTGTCGTGCAAGTACAAGTCGGTGCGCCGCGCGAGTGCCGCTTGCACGATGTCGGCCTTGGCCGCGCCCGTGGTGAACCCCCAGCCACGAGCCTCGGCCGCATCGAGGCCAAAGGTGATCCACGGCAAATAACGGCCGCGCGTTTCCAAAAAGAACATGCTGACTTGCGCGTGCATCGCGTGATGCAAGGATTCAAGCAGCATGCGGCACAAATCCTTTGGCGCATGCCCGTCCGCCACGCCTGCTTGCACATCGGCCAAGCCTTGTAGCAACCGCGCCGAACGCGAGTCGGCCGGGTCTTGCCGATGCGCGGCCTCGATGACGCGGTCGAGCTCCTGCTCGGCGTCTTGCGCTTCGTCGGTGCCGTCGTTGGCGTTGCTCACGCTGCCGGCCGGCCGGCCGAGCGCCGCTTCAAACCATGAATCCGCCTTCGCGATGGCCGCGGTCATCGATTCGGTAAAGGCCTCGCGCTCGCATCCGTGCGCGGCTTGCCAATTCGTCCATAAGGTTTGCATCCGCGCGGTATCGATCGGCCCTGGCAGCTGCGCGAGTTGCATCGCGCAGGCCGACAACGATTTCAAATGCTCGTCGATCGACGGCGGCGCCAAGGTGGCCGAACGACACGGCTCGGTGGCATACACCAAGCGCTCGGGCAATTTCCACGCGCGCGCTAGTCCGTTGGCCACGCGGTCGCTGACGCCGCGTTCGAGCAAGCTGTCGTACTCGTTGGGTGCGACCAAGGCGCAGGCCAATGCGCCGCTCGCGCGGATGAGGGCGCATACGGTCGCATCCTCCGCGATCGCGGCGGGCGCGAATGTGCGCGCCAGGTTGGCGGCGCGCAAGGCGTGCAAGCAGGCGCGTTCATACGCGGGCCCAGTGCCTTCCCGCGCGGCTTGCAGTAACTCGAACGACATCGCGAGTTGCCAAATCGCATCGAAGCCGAGCAGCAAGATGGCCTTGGAAATCGTCGTGACTCGACCCGCGCGACC
>DASTRU010000113.1:0-2933 GCA_035761045.1 Burkholderiaceae bacterium
ATAACAACACGGCCGCGAGCGTTTCCGCGAACTCCTGCGTGCCACAACCGCGCGGGCCGTGCACGAGCAAGGCATGCGGCATGACACGTTGCTCGGCCAACCGCGCCAACGTGCGCCACGCATCAAGGTGCCATTGAAAAACCTTCATGGCTGTTTAAAGCGCGGCCGCGATGGCCGTGAGTTCTTCGCGAATTTCATGAATGGACCGTTCGGCGTTAATCAGGCGGATGCGTTGCGGATGCGCGCGCGCGCGGGCGAGATACGCCTCGCGCGTGCGCAGATGAAAGGCGAACGCTTCGGCTTCGAATCGATCGGGCTCGCGCGCTCCGAGCCGACGCGTTTGCGCGACCGTTGGATCAACGTCGAACAACAGCGTGAGGTCCGGCTGAAGACGCGGATGCGTGAACCGTTCGAGCAAGTCCAGCTCTTCGGCCGGCACGCCGCGGCCGCCACTTTGATAGGCAAACGAGGCATCGGTGAAACGGTCGCTAATCACCCACCGTCCCGCCGCGAGCGCGGGCTCGATCACGCACGACACATGCTCGCTACGCGCGGCGAACATCAAAAGCGCCTCGGTGCGCGCTTGCATGGGTTGATTGAGCACGATCTCGCGCAAACGTTCACCCAAGGGCGTGCCGCCTGGTTCGCGCGTGACGACGAGTTGGTCGTGCGTCAACCGCTCGCGCAGCCGTTCGGCGAACCACGCGAGGTGCGTGCTTTTACCGGCGCCATCGATTCCTTCGAACGTAATGAATCGTCCGCGTGCCTCGTGCTCGTTCATGCGCATCCTTATTGACGGCTTTTTTGGTAGCGCTGTACCGCGCGGTTATGGTCGGCCAGATGATTTGAAAACTCGCTCGTGCCATCGCCACGCGCCACGAAATACAGCGCTTGCGAATCGGCGGGATGCAGCGCGGCTTCGATTGATTTACGACCCGGCATGGCGATGGGCGTGGGCGGCAGTCCGGTACGCGTGTAGGTGTTGTAGGGATGATCGGTTTGCAAATCGCGCTTGCGTAAGTCGCCGTCGAATTGCTCGCGCAAGCCATAAATCACCGTCGGGTCGGTTTGCAATTTCATACCTAAGCGCAAACGGTTGATGAAAACCGCCGCGATCATCGGACGTTCGGTGTGATCACCGGTTTCCTTTTCCACGATGCTGGCGAGGATCAAGGCCTCGTCCGGCGATTCGAGCGGTAGGTTCGGCGCGCGGCGTGCCCAAGCGTCGGCCAATCCTTCCTTCATCGCTTGGTAGGCCATGCGCAGCACGGTAAGTTCATCGCTACCGACGGGGTAACGATAGGTGTCGGGCATGAAGCGCCCCTCGGGTGACACGCCATACGCACCTAAGCGTTCCATGATTTGGTCGTCGGTCAAGCGTGGCATGTCGAGCTTGACGGAGCCGCTCATCATGAGCGCGCTGCGTAGTTGCGCGAAGTTCCAGCCCTCCACGATCGTGAGCTGCGCGAGCACAACCTCGCCGCGCGCGAATTTGTCAACGATGCCAAGCGGCGTGATGCCAGGCGCGATTTCATAAGTGCCCGCGCGCAAACGTTGCGGTGGAATTTTGACCGCGAGTAATTGTTCGAATGCCTTTGACGAAATTCCCGCCGCGCTCGCGACCATGCGCGCCGCCTCGCGTACGCCGGTGCCAGGCACGACGTCGAGTCGCACAGGAGCGGCAAGTTTTATCGGATGCCGCATCCACACCCATGCCGACAACGCCAACACGACCGCGCACGCAAGCACGACCGCGCCCGCGACCATCACCCACTTTCGTTGCAACACCATAGTTGTCGTGTCGAGTTTGTCTTCGCCCGCGAATAAGGCTGCGTATCATAACGACGCACTTGCCCATGTCTTCGCGCCGCGTGTTTCAAATACTTGAACGCGCGACGCCTTTCTTGTCGATGGACTCCATGGATGCCCAAGCGTTCTTTGCCGCAGTAGCTCGTGACACCGCCGAATCGACGCCTTCGTCGCACGCGTTGACACAACCTTGCGTTGTCGCGCTGTCGCAACTCGGCGCGATCGGTGTCGAAGGGCCCGACGCGCTCACTTTCTTGCACGCGCAGCTCACCAACGACGTGCTTCATCAAACACCCGAACAGGCGCGACTCAGCGGGTTTTGTTCGCACAAAGGACGGTTGTTCGCCGTATTCGTGCAGCGGCGCCTGCCGACCGAGTCGCCGCCCGGCGTTGTGTTGCACGTCGAGCGCGAATTGGCGGCATCGATCACCAAGCGCTTATCAATGTACGTATTGCGGTCCAAAGTCCGCGTGACCGATCTTTCAAACACGCGCGTGTCGTTCGGAATCACGTTTCCCGTCGGCACGACCGGGCCCATCGATTCCTTACCCGAGCCGTTCGCCTGCCGCTACGACAACGACATGGCCACCATCCGCCTGCCCGATGCATTAGGCGTGGAACGCTATTTGGTCGACGTGCCGGTGGAAAACGCGCAGTCCCTGTGGACGACGTGGTCTTCATCGGCATCGATACAACCCGCCTCGTGGTGGGACCTCACGCAAATACACGCGGGCCTTGCGCGCGTCACCAACGCAACCGTCGAACGTTTCGTGCCGCAGATGGTCAATTTCGAGCTCGTGGGTGGCGTGAATTTCCGCAAGGGCTGTTACCCCGGGCAAGAAGTCGTCGCACGCAGTCAGTACTTAGGCAAGTTGCGGCGTCGGATGTTTTTAGCGCGCGTGGATGGTTTGCATTCGTTGAATCCCGGGACGGATATATGGACGCAAGGCCAAGCCGTGGGCGCGGTGGTGGACGCCGCGCCGAATCTTCACGGCGGCGTGGATGCGTTGATTGAAACGACGTGGGCGGATAGCGAAAGCGAATTATCGGTGGAGGGTCGCGCGGTGGTGCTGCATGCGCTGCCTTATGAAGTGCCCAAGGAATCCTCGGCGACGTGATGCGCA
>DASTRU010000114.1:0-10172 GCA_035761045.1 Burkholderiaceae bacterium
CGACGACGTGATCTATTCGGGCACGGTTGCCGCTGCGATGGAGGGGTATCTATTCGGTCTTCCATCGTTTGCGTTTTCGTTGGCGGTGCGCGATTGGCAGCATCTCGATAGCGCGGCTCGCATCGCGCGCGAAGTCGTGCAGCGTCAATTGGAATCCCCGTTGAACGCGCCCTTTCTTTTAAGTGTGAATATTCCGGGCGTGGCGTACGACGCGCTTGGCGGTATTGAAGTCACGCGCTTGGGTAAACGTCATGCATCGGAACCGGTGATCAAGGCGCAGAATCAGCGAGGTGAGCCCGTGTATTGGATTGGAGCGGCCGGCGCGGCGCGAGACAACGGACCGGGCACCGACTTTTGCGCGGTGGCGGCGGGGCGCGTTTCGATCACGCCGCTGCACGTGGACCTTACGCGCGTCGAGCAACTGGATGCGGTTCGCCATTGGGTTGCGCAACCATGACCGCGAGCAACCGTAAAAGTTGGATCGCGAAACTTCCGACAAAACTCGGTGATTCCGTAACCCACCGGTATCGAATCGCCGGTAAGGCGACGATGGCGGCATCGAATGTTTTGGCCGAGGCGGAACGGCCGAGCGTGACGACGCCCGCGCTCGCATCCGATCGCATGCGCGCGCAAATGGTTTCGCGCATCGAGCAACGCGGCGTGAGCGATCAACGTGTCTTGAGCGCGATGTTGTCGGTGCCGCGCCATCCGTTTGTCGATGCCGCGCTAGCCAGCCGTGCTTACGAAGACAGCGCGTTGCCCATCGGGCACGGGCAAACGATTTCGCAGCCTTATATCGTCGCGCGCATGTTGGAGTTATTGCGTAACGGACGCGAGCTCGGCCATGTGCTGGAAGTAGGTACTGGTTGCGGTTATCAAGCGGCGGTGCTTGGGCGTTTGGCACGGCTGGTGGTGTCGATTGAACGCATAAAAGCGTTGCACGAATTGGCGCGCGACAATTTGCGACCGATGCGATTGCCAAACGTACGTTTGCATTTCGGTGATGGACGCGAAGGCTTGCTAACGCACGCGCCGTATGACGCGATCGTGCTCGCGGCGGCCGGCGAGGAGGCGCCCAAGCCTTTACTGGCGCAACTCGCCATCGGTGGACGTTTAGTCGCGCCGGTTGCGCGTCCAGGTGGTGGGCAGCAATTGATCGTGGTGGATCGGTTGAGCGAGGATCGATGGGAGTCACGTCAATTCGATGACGTACACTTCGTGCCCTTACGCTTTGGAACGACATGAGTTATTCACCACGCTTCGCTGATCCGTTACGCGCCTTTGGCGCGGTAGCCTGCGCGTTCGTGGTGGCGTGTTCTAGTCCGCAGCGTTCGGCACCCGTGGTTGATCGAAGCGCGACGCCTCGCCCGATGGCTGGTGCATCCGCCGCGTCCAAGCCCCCGGCTGTCTCACCAAACGCGTTACCGCGCTCCACCAGTTACGTCGTCAAGCGCGGCGACACGCTGTATAGCATCGCCTTGGATCATGGGCAGGACTATCGCGACATCGCGGCGTGGAATCAGCTCACGGACCCGAACGTATTAAACGTCGGCCAAACACTGCGAGTAACGCCGCCCGACGCAACGACGACGGCGACGGCATCGTCGAACGCGGTCGCCAATGCCGAGACGGGCACGCAAAGCTTACCTGTGCGTTCAGTGGGCAGCGTGGATGCAAGACCGTTGAATTCCGCTCCCCCCGTTGTCGCGAAAGTTGATCCAAAGCCTATCGATGCGACGCCGGAAACCAAACCGACTCCCGACGTTAAAACACCTTCACCGGTCACTACGAATGAAAGCGGCGTGGTCTGGGCATGGCCGGCTGGTGGCAGTGTCGTCACGCCGTTTAACGAGCCAAAGAACAAAGGCATCGATATTTCCGCGCGTGCCGGCGAAGCCGTGATGGCGGCGGCCGATGGCAAGGTCGTATACGCCGGCAGCGGCCTACGTGGCTACGGCAACCTCGTCATCGTCAAGCACAACGAAAATTTCATCTCCGCCTACGCGCACAACAGCAAGATCGTGGTGCCACTCGACGCGCGCGTGAAGCGTGGACAAAAAATCGCCGAGGTCGGGGCCACCGACGCCGATCGCCCCAAGCTGCATTTCGAGATTCGCCGCCAAGGTCAGCCGGTGGATCCGATGAAGTATCTGCCGCAGCGATAAAACGCCTTTGCCGTTGCGGTAGCATCGCGGCCTTTCATCACGCCGGCTTCCTAAGTTTGCGAAGCCGTGCTTCCTTGAAGCGTTATGACTCCGACTCTTGTCTTCGATATCGAAACCATTCCCGATGTCGAAGGGTTACGCCGCGCGCGCGGACTCGAAGGGAGCGACGATGAAGTCGCCGCCCGTGCGTTCGCCGAACGCCGCGAGAAAACCGGCAGCGATTTTCTTCCCCATCATTTGCACCGCATATGCGCGATCTCGTGCGTATTGCGCACCGACAAAAGCCTGCGCGTACGGTCCTTATGCACGCCACAAGCAAGCGAGGCGGAGCTCGTCGCTTGCTTCTTCGAACTAATCGACAAACACACGCCGCAATTAGTCAGCTGGAACGGCGGTGGGTTTGATTTACCCGTACTCAATTACCGCGCGTTAATCCACGGCATCGCCGCGCCGCGTTATTGGGACTGGGGCGATGACGACCGCGATTTCAAATGGAATAACTACCAAAGCCGCTATCACACCCGTCATTTGGATTTGATGGACGTGCTCGCTATGTTCACCAATCGCGCGAACGCGCCGCTGGACGACATCGCGAAACTCTGCGGTTTCCCAGGCAAGCTCGGCATGGATGGCGGCAAGGTGTGGGACTCCTATCGCGAAGGCCGGTTACCGGAGATTCGGGCCTATTGCGAAACCGATGTGATGAACACTTGGCTCGTGTATTGCCGCTTTCTTTTAATGCGTGGCGTCCTAAGTCCCGAGGCTTACGCCGCCGAGATCGCGCTCGTACGCGAAACCCTCAACCAACTCGATGGCGCGCATTGGCGCCAATACAGCGATGCATGGGCATGACACGACTCGCGAAGTCGACATTGAATCGCTTGATTTAGAAGCACGCGGCATCGCGCGATTACGCGGCGAAGACGAATCGACCGGCAAGGTTGTATTCATTGAAGGCGCCTTGCCAAGCGAGCGCGTAACGTTCGAAACGATTAAGCGCAAACCAAGTTACGAGATTGGCCGGGTTGCGCATGTGTTGCGCGCGAGTTCCTCGCGCGTCGAGCCGCGTTGCGCTCACTTCGGCGTGTGTGGCGGCTGCGCGATGCAACACGTTGAGCCGCGCGCGCAATTGGCGATCAAGCAGCGCGCGCTCGAAGACACCTTGTGGCATATCGGCCGCATCAAACCCGAAGTGATCTTGCGCGCGATTCAAGGTCCCGACTGGGCCTATCGGTATCGTGCGCGACTTTCCGTGCGTTACGTGCCAAAGAAAGGCGGCGTGCTCGTTGGGTTTCACGAGCGCAAGTCGAGTTATGTGGCCGACATGCGCGAATGCCATGTATTGCCGCCGCACGTGGCATCACTGCTGATGCCGTTGCGTGCCTTGGTGGAGTCGTTGTCGATTCGCGATCGATTGCCGCAAATTGAGTATGCGCAAGGCGCTCACGTCACCGTGCTCGTTCTGCGTGTCCTTGACGCACCGACACAAGACGACGAAGCGCGTCTGCGCCTTTTCGCGGACGAGCATGACGTGCAGTTTTGGTTGCAACCCAAGGGCCCTGACACCGCGCATGTGTTTTATCCGCCGTCCGCGCCGGCGTTGAGCTACGAGCTTCCCGAATACGGCATCACGATGCCGTACAAACCAACCGACTTCACGCAGGTTAACCACCACATCAATCGCGTGTTGGTGTCAAAAGCGATCGGACTGCTCGACCCCAAACCACACGAACACGTGCTCGATCTCTTTTGCGGCTTGGGCAATTTCACCTTGCCGCTCGCGCGACGCGCGGCACGTGTGCGTGGCATCGAGGGTAGCGCGGCATTGCTCGAACGCGCGGCGCAAAACGCAAGAACCAATGCGCTCGACAACGTTGAATTCGCGCCGCGCAACTTATTCGAGGTCACGCCCGACGAAGTCGCCGCATGGGGGCATTTCGACAAGGTGCTGATTGATCCCCCTCGCGAAGGCGGGCTTGCGGTCGTTCAAGGATTTGCGGCGCTCAATCAAAAACCGTCGCGGATTGTGTACGTAAGCTGCAATCCCGCCACCTTGGCCCGCGATGCGGCCGTGCTGGTTCACGAGGGCGGATATGCGTTGCGCGCCGCCGGCGTGGTCAATATGTTTGCGCATACCGCTCATGTCGAATCGATCGCGGTGTTTGAGCCGGCTGCTTAAAGGCTTTTAAAAGCGGGCGAAAAAAAGGCCGGCGCGCGCTAAGCGGCCGGCCTTTTGTTTGTGCTGGTCGATTGAGTGTTACTCGTCTCGCGCGAAGCCGAGAATTTGCAGCAGGCTTACGAAGATGTTGTAAAGGTCAAGATAAATCGCAAGCGTGGCCGTTACGTAGTTGGTTTCGCCACCGTTGACGATTCGGCTCACGTCAAACAACAAATAGGCCGAGAACAGTCCCAGCGCGATTACCGCGATCGTCAGTTGTAGCGCGGGTAACTGAAGCCAAATGTTCGCCAAGCTCGCGACGATCAGCATGATCACGCCGACGAACAAAAACTTGCCCCAGTTGGAAAAGTCACGCTTGCTCGTCGTCGCGTAGGTGGCCAAGCCAAAGAACAATAAACCCGTGCCGCCCGCCGCAAGCGCCACGATCTGCGCGCCCCCAGGCAAGGCGAGATACACCTGCAAGATGCGCGACAACATCAGGCCCATGAAGAAGGTGAAGCCCAGAAGCAGCGCGACACCCACGCCAGAATTCTTGAATTTTTCAATCGCGAAGAAAAAACCAAACGCGATGCCCAAGAACAGCAGAGCGCCGATGAACGGACTGCCGGGCAACAATGCGAAGTTAAATGCAATGCCCAAATACGCGCCGAGGGTGGTGGGCACCATCGTGAGCGCGAGCATCCAGTACGTATTTCGAAGTACTCGGTTGCGGTCGTTGACAACCGTGTCGAACCCACGGCCGAAGCCGGCGGGCGATGGATATACCGATTTACTTTCCATAGACAGCGTCTCCTGCTTTGGGTGAATGGATGCCGCTAAGACTGTATGCGAGCTTCGGAAGTTTCATGAGATTGCTTAATTTGGCGTAGTCATTAACCGAATAGCCCACTGCTATAATTTTGGGCTTTTCCGCGTGCCGGAACTCTCATTCAAGTCTTTATTTCATAAGGAAAATTTCCATGGCCATTGAGCGCACATTGTCGATCATCAAACCTGATGCGGTCGCGAAAAACGTGATCGGCAAGATTTACCAGCGCTTTGAAGACGCCGGTTTGAAGATCGTTGCGGCGCGCATGATGCACTTGTCGCGTGCCGAAGCGGAAGGCTTTTATGCCGTTCACAAAGAGCGTCCGTTTTTTAAAGACTTGGTGGATTTCATGATCTCCGGCCCAGTCGTTGTTCAAGTGCTCGAGGGCGAAAACGCGATTTTGCGTAATCGTGAGTTGATGGGCGCGACCGATCCGAAGAAAGCCGAGAAGGGCACGATCCGTGCCGATTTTGCTGACAGCATCGACGCTAATGCGGTACATGGTTCCGATGCCGCCGAAACGGCGCGCAACGAGATCGCGTATTTCTTCCCGTCCATGCAGGTGTATTCCCGCTGAAATCAAACTCCAGTGAATGAGGCGCGCGTCAATCTGCTGAATTACACGGCCCAAGGTCTTGCCGAGTTCGTCGCGACACTCGGCGAGAAGCCCTTTCGCGCGCGTCAGCTTACGAGGTGGTTGCATCAACGTTACGCGGCGGACTTCGATGCGATGACCGATCTCGCCAAAAGCTTTCGGGCAAAGCTCTCGCAAGTGGCCGAGATCCGCGCACCCGCGGTGTTGCGTGACCACACGTCGGCCGACGGAACGCGAAAGTGGCTGCTGGACGTTGGCGGTGGCGACGCGGTCGAAGCGGTCTTCATCCCGGAGGAAAACCGCGGCACGTTATGCGTGAGCACTCAAGCGGGCTGCGCGGTCAATTGCCGGTTTTGCTCCACGGGCAAGCAAGGGTTTAGCCGTAACCTGAGCACGGCGGAAATCGTTGGGCAATTGTGGTGGGCCGAGAAAGCGCTCCGGCAAGCGCGAGTCGCCGCTGGTCAAGACGGCGGCGAGCGCGTGATCACGAACGTCGTTCTCATGGGCATGGGCGAGCCGTTGCTTAATTACGAGAACACGATCGCGGCGATTTCATTGATGCTTGACGACGATGCGTATGGTCTAAGCCGGCGTCGCGTCACGCTCTCCACATCGGGCGTGGTTCCCTTTATGGACCGGCTGCGCGACGACTTTCCCATCGCACTTGCCGTGTCGCTGCATGCCAGCAACGACGCCTTGCGTGATGTATTGGTGCCACTAAACCGCAAATATCCGCTGGCCGAGTTGATGCAAGCGTGCCAGCGCTATTTAAAGTCGGCGCCGCGCGATTTCATTACCTTCGAGTACGTGATGCTCAAGGACGTGAACGACCGGATCGACCATGCCCGCGAGCTTATCGAGCTTGTGCGCGACGTGCCTTGCAAGTTCAATCTCATCCCGTTCAATCCGTTTCCCGATTCCGAGCTGGATCGCACGCCGATGCCGCGCATCAAGGCGTTCGCGCAAGTGTTGATGGATGCTGGAATCGTGACGACGATTCGCAAAACACGGGGGGACGATATCGACGCCGCCTGCGGCCAATTGGCAGGCGAGGTGCGAGACCGCACGCGCTTGGCCGAACGCGGCGCCGTCGTACCGATTCGCATCGTTAAAGCCGCGGCTGGCACAACTTAAGGGGCAAGAATTGATTCGACTCGTTCCGACGCTTTTACTCATGGCCGCTTCGCTGGTGGCGTGCACCACCAGCACCACGAGCCAGCAGCGTTCGGCGGCGTCGGAACAGCCCACGACGACGACCCAAGAGGCGGGAAGCGAGGACGTTCAACGTCGCGCGCGCGTGAGGCTTGAACTCGCCGCCGGATACTTTTCGCGCGGCAAATTGGACGTGGCGTTGGAAGAAACTCGCAACGCCTTGCGCGCCGATCCAAACTTCGCGCCGGCCTATAACCTGCTGGGGCTCGTTTATATGAATCTGAACGAGCGTACGCAGGCCGAGGAAGCGTTTCAGCGCGCGCTGCAACTCGCGCCAAACGATTCGGAATCGCACAACAATTACGGCTGGTTTCTCTGTCAAACCGGCCGAGTGAGCGAGTCGTTCGCGCAGTTCAACGCCGCCTTGCGTAACCCCTTGTACGAAACGCCGGCGGTCGCGCAGCGCAATGCCGGCATTTGCGCGCTTCGAGCAAACGATACGGCGGCGGCGGTGGAGTATTTGCAGAAGGCTTTTCAATCCGAGCCGAGCAACGCGGCAACGCAGTACAACTTGGCGCTTGCCTTGTATCAGCGCGGCGAGTTTGATCGGGCCCGGTTTTACATCGGGCGCCTGAACAGACAAATCGAACCGACCCCCGAAACCTTGTGGCTGGAGTTGCGTGTCGAGCGAAAGCTGGGCGATCGCGATGCCGCGGCGTCCATCGGCAGCCAATTGCGCCGTCGCTTTCCCGAGTCACGCGAGGCGCAAGCGCTCCAGCGCGGAGCGTTTGATGAGTAACGACACGCATGCTTTCGACGTCGACATCGACGAAACCGCAGCGGCCCAACGCGCTGGTCGCGATCCGCGCGCCTTCGTCGGTACAACCTTGGCGCAGCAACGCCAAGCCTTGGGATTGAGCATCGAGGAAGTGGCGGCCCGGCTAAAACGTCCGGCGCGTCAGATCGACGCGTTGGAGCGCGGTAGCTGGGCCACGCTGCCCAGCGGCGCGAACCTGCGCGGATTCGTGCGCACGTACGCGCAAGCGTTGGGACTGGATCCCGCACCTTTGGTCAGTGGCATCGGCGAGGTTTCACCCTTGGGGCGCGATGAATTCGACGTCGCTCCCGCGCTCGCGGCGCCGCTGCCGCATGCCGATCGCGTTGGTTTTTCGTTCGGGCGCCTGGGCGTGCTCGCGGTGGTACTGGCGGTGCTTTCCGTGGCGCTGGTCATGTTCGCGGACCGGTTCGCGCGGAATATTCCGTCGCCGCAACAGGCGAATGTCGCGCCGTCCACGACGGGCGAGCAAGGCGCGACTCCGTTAGCCGTCGCTCCTGCGATACCGCCGACGGTCGACGCGGCCGCTAACCCATCTCCTTCGGCGGGGACGCCTGAAGTCGCGGCGAGCGCAAGCGTTACGCAAGCCGCGCCAGCGCCGACTGCACCGACCGTACCCCCCGGCATGGTGCAAGAAGGCGCGACGGCCGCCGCCGTTACGCCGCCAGCGGCCGTCGCGGCACCGGCCGTGCGATTGGTGTTCAACAAAAACTCGTGGTTTGAAGTAAAGCGGGCTAACGGAACCGTCGTGGCCAACGGTCTTGGCGAGGCGGGGACGCAACGCGAGTGGGATGTCCGCGAGCCGGTCACGATCGTGCTGGGGTACGCACCTGGTGTCGTGCTTGAATCGCGTGGCACCCGCGTCGATCTTGGCCCGCGAACCCGTTCCGATGGCGTGGCCCGCGTGGAGCTTGCCCCATGAATCTTCCGCGTGAGATCGCTTGTCTTAACCTGCCCGAGCATCCACACGGGCCGCTTGCGCGTCGTCAATCGCGCGCGGTCGAGGTGCGTTGGGGTTCGCGCGTCGTGCGGGTGGGCGGTCAGGCGCCCGTCGTCGTGCAATCGATGACGAATACCGATACTGCCGACGCGATTGGAACCGCCGTTCAAGTCAAAGCGTTGGCGCTGGCGGGCTCCGAGGTCGTGCGCATCACGGTGAATTCTCCGGAAGCCGCGCGTGAAGTCGCCGCGATTCGCGAGCAACTCGACCGCATGGGCATCGACGTGCCGTTGGTCGGCGATTTTCATTTCAACGGCCACAAGCTGCTCACCGACTATCCCGAGTGCGCTCAGGCGTTATCGAAGTACCGCATCAATCCCGGCAACGTCGGCCGTGGCGCGAAGCGCGACGACAACTTCGCGCGCATGATCGAAGTAGCCTGCCGTCACGACAAACCGGTACGAATCGGCGTGAACTGGGGCAGCCTCGATCAAGAACTGCTCGCGCGGCTCATGGACGAAAACGCCCAACGCGCCGAACCGTGGGACGCGCAACGCGTGATGCACGAAGCCTTGGTCGCGTCCGCGATCGAGAACGCCCAGCGCGCCGAGGAGCTGGGATTGCCGGGTAACCGCATCGTGCTCAGCGCCAAGGTATCGGGCGTGCAAGACCTGATTACCGTTTATCGCGCCCTGGCCGCGCGCTGCGATTACCCCTTGCATCTTGGATTGACCGAAGCTGGCATGGGTAGCAAGGGCATCGTCGCGTCCACCGCCGCGTTGGCGGTGTTGTTGCAAGAGGGCATTGGCGACACGATTCGCGTTTCGCTCACGCCCGAGCCGAATGGCGACCGAACAAAGGAAGTTGTCGTCGCGCAGGAAATTTTGCAGACGATGGGGCTGCGTGCGTTCGCGCCGCTCGTTATCGCGTGCCCTGGATGTGGCCGCACGACAAGCACCTTCTTTCAAGAACTCGCCGACAAGATTCAACGTTTCTTGCGCGAGCAAATGCCGGTGTGGAAGACACGTTATCCCGGCGTGGAGAACATGCATGTCGCGGTCATGGGCTGCGTGGTCAACGGACCGGGCGAATCCAAGCACGCCAATATCGGCATTTCGTTGCCGGGTTCTGGCGAGGATCCCGTCGCGCCGGTGTTTGTCGACGGCGAACGTACCGTCACGCTCAAAGGCGAGCGCATCGCCGAAGAATTCCAGGCCATCGTCGAGCGTTACGTCGCAACGCGTTACGCCACGCCCTCGCATCACGGTTGATGCGAATTCGCGCGGCCGATGAGGCGCGCGCCTCATCGAACAAGAACCATTCGCCATGTCTAAAACTGAACCGTCCACTCGCCAGAAACTCGCTGGCGTTCGCGGGATGAACGATGTGCTGCCGAACGAATCGGCGGTTTGGGAGCATTTCGAAGAAATCGTGCGTGGCTTGATGCGCACCTACGGCTATCGGCAAATTCGCACGCCGATCGTCGAGCACACCGCGT
>DASTRU010000115.1:0-33679 GCA_035761045.1 Burkholderiaceae bacterium
ACGGCAAGCGCATGAAGCCGCATGAAGTGTTGGCGACTTTGAATACGCTTGGCGGCAAGCACGGCATCGGGCGCCTCGACATGGTCGAAAACCGTTATGTCGGCATGAAGTCGCGCGGCTGTTATGAAACGCCGGGCGGAACCATCATGCTCAAGGCGCATCGCGCGATGGAATCGATCACGCTTGATCGCGAAGTGCTCGCGCTTAAGGACGATCTCATGCCGCGTTACGCCCGCATGATCTACAACGGCTATTGGTTCTCGCCCGAACGCCAGCTTTTGCAAGGACTCATCGACGCATCGCAAGAACGCGTCAATGGCGTGGTGCGGCTAAAGTTGTACAAGGGCACGATCATGTGCGTTGGCCGCGCATCTAAGGATTCGTTGTTCGATCCAAAGATTTCGACCTTCGACGACGATGGCGGCGCCTATAACCAAGCCGACGCGGCGGGCTTCATCAAGCTCAACGCCCTTCGCATGCGTATCGCCGCCAACGCGCGCACGACCAAACGCACCACGGCGCGTAAACGTTCGAAGTAAATGCGTTAATCCAGACCGTCGCCGTAGCCTTCGCGATGCGGAGGCCGCGGCGCACGAGTTCTCGCGCGAGTCGTCGCGCGTTCCAACGCTTGGTTGGCGGCTTTGACGTTGAGTTGCTCGTAGGTATCGTCTTTCACGAAGATCACGATGCCGAGCATGACGAAGAACAACGAGAACGCGATCCACGCGAGCGCGATGGCAAGGTCGATGCCCACGGTCTCGGGGTTACGACTCAAGAACATGAGTACGACCATCGCGATAAGCACTTGCACAAGCTTGCGTTCGCGCTTGCTTAGATCACGCCATTGAATCATTCGATTTCCTACGCCAAGTCAATCCGCAGCCAATGCGCATGGCTTGCGGCCTATCAAAGCAGCACGGGCTCGCGATCGAGCCGCACGCCAAATTTATTCGCCACGTCGGCCGCGATGTCGTCGGCCAGCGCAAGCACGTCGCTCCCGTGAGCGCCGCCGCGATTAATCAACACCAACGCTTGCCGTTCGTGCACGGCCACCGAACCACGCGCGACACCGCGCCAACCCGCTTGCTCGATTAACCATCCGGCCGCGAGTTTGACGAGGCCATTGGGTTGCGGATAGTGCGGTAATTCAGGAAACCGCTCGAGCAGTTGATCGAGTCGAGATTGCGGCACCACCGGATTTTTAAAAAAACTACCGGCGTTACCCAACACGCGCCAATCGGGCAATTTGCGTTGACGAATCGCGATGACGGCGTCGCTGACGTCGCGTGGTGATGGATCTTCGATGCCGCGCGTTCGAAGTTCCTCGACAACGCCTGGGTAACTCAATTCGGGAACCCAATGTTTGGGCAATTGCAGCGTGACGGAGACGATGAGATAGCGCTTGGATTCCTCGCGCTTGAATACCGAATCGCGATAGTTGAAGGCGCAAGCTTCGCGATCGAAGCGCACCACGCTGCCGCTATCGAGTTCGAGCGCGTCGAGCCACGCGAATCGATCGGCCAATTCAACGCCATACGCGCCGATGTTTTGGATCGGCGCGGCGCCCACGGTGCCGGGAATCAGACTTAGGTTTTCGAGACCGGGCCAACCCGCGTCGAGCGTGTAGCGCACGATGTCGTGCCAGCTTTCGCCGGCGCCACATTGCACCAAGCGTACGTCCGCGGTTTCGTCGATCAATCGCCGTCCGGGAATAGCCATGCGAAGCACGAACGCATCGAGGTCGCCCGCCAGCACGATATTGCTGCCACCGCCCATCACGATGAAGCGCTGCCCGCGCGCGAGTGCCGCGGCTTGGCGAACTTCGTCCACGGTGGTCGCCTCGGCGAATCGCGCGGCGCGCGCGGGCAACCCAAACGTGTTGTACGGCGTGAGATCTACGTGTTGCTGAATCAACATGCGCGGATTATAGGTTTGCGCGGACATCGTTCATGGACGCGCGAGATACGCGCCCTCTACAATCCGACGCTTTTCCACCATCGCGACAATTCCTTCGCATGCCTTCGTTTGACGTAGTTTCTGAAGCCGACATGGTTGAAGTGCGCAACGCGCTCGATCAATCCAACAAGGAAATTGGCAACCGCTTTGACTTCAAGGGATCGGATGCGCGCATCGAGCTTAAGGAGCGCGAACTCACCGCGTACGGCGACTCCGATTTTCAGCTCGGCCAAGTCCGCGACATTTTGACCGCGAAGATGGCGAAACGCGGCGTGGATGTGCGTTTTCTTGATCTTGGAAAAATCGAAAAAATCGCGGGCGATAAGGTCAAGCAGGTCATCAAGGTGCGCCACGGCATCGAGTCGGAGTTGGCCAAGAAGATCGTCAAGCTTCTCAAGGACAGCAAGCTCAAAGTGCAGGCCAGCATTCAAGGCGACACGGTGCGCGTCTCGGGCGCGAAGAAGGACGATCTGCAGTCGGCGATCGCGCTGATGCGCAAGGACGTGACCGACGTGCCATTGGCGTTTCAAAATTTCCGGGATTGACGAATATGGTCATGCGCCGCTGGCTCGCCATCGTGCTCGCAAGCGGGTTGAGCTGTGCGAATGCTCAATCGACTGGCGCGAGCCTCGACATCACATTGCACGGCACGGCGGCGAATCGTGCGGTGATTTCCATTGGCGGGGGCGCGCCGCGAACGGTGTCCGTTGGGCAGTCGGTCGACGGCGTGAAGTTGATTTCCACCGAAGCGGATCGCGCGGTGATCGAGATTGACGGCAAACGCCGACGAATCGAGTTTGGCGCTAACGCAATCGTTGCGGGTAACGCTTCGCCCTCTCCGACGCCCACGAGCTCCGACGAAGGCAACGCGCAAGGCAGCGGACGCGCGGTTCTTCAATCCGACGGACGCGGTCACTTTCTCGCGCAAGGGCAAATCAACGGCGTGGGCGTGTCGATGATGGTTGATACCGGGGCGACCTTGGTGGTATTGCCCGCATCGGAAGCGCGTCGACTCGGCATTGATTACCAACGCAACGGCATGCGCGGCATGGCGTCGACCGCGAATGGCGTTATTCCGGTGTGGCGCGTGAAGCTCGATTCGGTGCGGGTCCAAGGCATCGTGCTGTATGGCGTCGAGGCATCGGTGCAAGAAGCGCCGCTGGCGGTGATCTTGCTCGGCAACGCGTTTTTAAGCCGCCTACAAATGCAGCGCGACGGCGAGCGGATGCTGCTGGTGCAGCGTTACTAAGACGCGCTGGTGCTATTCAAGCGAATCGCTATCCACCCGCGCCCAGGCAGAGTGGTTGTGAATTGACTCGAAATTCTCCACCTCGACCTCGAACTTGGCGATGCGAGGATCCGCGCGTAACGCGCTCACCACATCGCGAACCAAGTCTTCGACGAACTTAGGATTGTCGTACGCCGCCTCGGTCACGTGTTTCTCGTCAACGCGCTTGAGTAGGCCGTACAACTCGGCGGAGGCGGCGTTTTCAGCCACGCGCACGAGTTCTTCGATCGTCATCGCCGATGCAAGCAACGCCTTGATGGTGACGTGCGAGCGTTGGTTGTGCGCGCCGTATTCGGAAATCTCTTTCGAGCAGGGGCACAAGCTCGTGACGGGAACGACCACGGTGAGTTCGCGCGTAACGCCTTCGCCGTTCGCCTCGGCGCCGAAAATAGCTTCGACATCGAGCAAACTTTTAACGCCCGAAATCGGCGCGGTTTTCTCGATGAAGTAGGCAAACCGCGCTTCCAACCGGCCGCTTACCGCTTCGAGCTTGGTCAGCATGCGGTTCAGCATCTCGCCGAACTCGACGATACCCACGGGCTCGCGCTGCTCTTCGAGCAACGCGATGAAGCGCGACATATGCGTGCCTTTTTGCTCGGCGGGCAGACCAACCGACATTTGAAAATGCGCGACCGTTGGCTGCGTGCCCCGCGCGGTACGAACGACCAAGGGATACCGCACATTGCGCACGCCCACGGCGCGGATGGGCAGTTGGCGATCGTCGCGGCTTGCTTGCACGTCGACTATCGTCGGTACGACGAATGCGGAGTCGCGAGTGTTCACCATGATCTCCTTGATTACGGGCGGTGGCATTAAGCCACGTCGGGAATACGAGTGAGCGGACGCGGCATGTCGAGCAACGCCGCGAAGCGTTCGCGCACGCTGTTGGCGATGCCGGTAGCGTCGAGTCCGCATTGTGCGAGCAGTGCCGCTTGATCACCGTGATCGATGAAACGATCGGGCAGACCAAGCTGTAACAATGGTTTGGTCAGTCCCGCGCCGTGCAGGGCTTCGGCCACCGCGCTGCCCGCGCCTCCCATGATGGCGCCCTCCTCGACCGTGACCAACGCGTCGTGCTCGGCCGCGAGGCGCTTGACGAGCTCGACATCGAGCGGCTTGACGAAGCGCATATTGGCCACCGTGGCGTTAAGCGATTCAGCCGCCGCCAACGCGGGCGCGAGCAAGGTGCCAAACGCCAGTATCGCGATACGCTGCCCCGCGCGCACGACGTCGCCACGCCCGATCGGCAATGGCACGAGCAATGGATCGATCGACGCGCCAGTTCCCGTGCCACGCGGATAACGCACCGAGGCCGGTCCGGGATAGAGGAATGCCGTGGTCAACATCTGTCGGCATTCGTTCTCGTCGGACGGCGTCATGACCACCATGTTTGGAATGCAGCGTAGATACGCGATGTCGTAATTTCCGGCGTGCGTCGCGCCGTCGGCGCCGACCAAACCCGCGCGGTCGAGCGCGAATGTCACGTCGAGATTTTGAAGCGCGACGTCGTGAATCAGCTGGTCGTATCCGCGTTGCAAGAAGGTGCTGTAAATCGCCAGCACCGGCTTTACGCCCTCGCATGCAAGGCCTGCCGCGAAGGTGACGGCGTGTTGTTCGGCGATACCCACATCGAAGTATCGATCCGGAAACATTTGCTCGAACTTCACCAAGCCGCTGCCCTCGCGCATGGCGGGCGTGATGCCCACCAACCGAGAGTCTTGCGCGGCCATGTCGCACAACCAATCCCCAAACACTTGCGTGTAGGTCGGCTTGGTCGCCACGGAGGATTTGACGATGCCTCGCGAGGGGTCGAACTTTCCCGGGCCGTGATAGAGCACCGGATCGGCCTCCGCGAGCTTGTAGCCCGCGCCCTTTTTCGTCACCACGTGCAAGAACTGCAAGCCGCCGCGCTCTTTGAGGTTGCGCAAGGTCGGAATCAGGATGTCGAGATCATGGCCGTCGATTGGGCCGAGGTAGTTAAAACCAAACTCCTCGAAGATCGTGCCGGGACCGAGCATGCCTTTGGTGTGTTCCTCGAAGCGACGCGCGAATTCATGCAATGGCGGTACCGGTTTGAGTAGACGGTCTGCCGCGCTGCGCGCCGCCGCGTAGAACTTGCCGCTCATCAAACGCGTGAGGTAGCGATGCAGCGCGCCCACGGGCGGCGAAATCGACATCTCGTTGTCGTTCAAGATCACGAGCAGGTTGATGTCGGACGTCACGCCCGCGTTGTTCAAGGCCTCGAACGCCATGCCCGCGCTCATCGCGCCATCGCCAATCACGGCGATGTGCTGACGCTGCTTGTCGCCCATGTTGCGCGAGGCGACGGCCATGCCAAGTGCCGCCGAAATACTGGTCGAGCTATGCGCGGTGCCGAAGGTGTCGTACTCACTCTCGCATCGACGCGGAAAACCCGAGATGCCGCCTTGTTGGCGCAGACGGGACATTTCCTCGCGGCGGCCCGTCAAGATCTTGTGCGGATACGACTGATGCCCCACGTCCCAAATCAACCGGTCGCGTGGAGTATCGAACACCGTGTGCAAGGCGATCGTTAACTCCACGGTTCCCAGGTTGGACGACAAATGTCCGCCCGTGGTGGCGACGGAGTCGATCAGGAACGAACGCAATTCATTGGCCAGCGCATGCAGTTGCGCGCGATCAAGCGTGCGCAAGTCGGCAGGCGTGGCAATCGTCTCCAGCAGTCGGGTCATGGGGACTCCAGACGGTCCGTAATTTCAGTGCGAGCGCGCGACGATGAAATCGGCGATCTGCGCAAGGCGCGTGGTGTCGCCCGGCAATGGGCCCAACGCGGTCAGTGCTTGCTTGAGTAAATCGGAGGCAAGCGCTTTTGAAGCATCAAGCCCGAGCAACGAAACATAAGTGGGCTTGTCGGCGGCGGCGTCCTTGCCCGCGGTCTTGCCCAGCGTGGCGGTGTCCGACTCCGCATCCAAAATATCATCGACCACTTGAAACGCCAATCCGATCGCGGCCGCGTACGCATCAAGCGCTTTGGCGTGATCATCGGCGAGGTCGCTTACGGCCAAGGCGCCCAATCGTATGGCGGCTCGCAGCAGCGCGCCGGTTTTCATGGCGTGCATTTGTTCGAGTTCACCGCGCCCAAGCTGCCGTCCGACGGATTCCAGATCGATTGCTTGACCGCCCGCCATCCCGCGCGAACCCGCCGCTTGCGCAAGCTCGAGCACCATGCGCGCGCCGCGTGGCGATCCGGTCGCCGCAAGCACCTCGAACGCACGTGTTTGCAAGGCATCGCCCACGAGCAAGGCCGTCGCGACATCAAACGCGACATGTACCGTCGGACGGCCACGACGCAGTACGTCGTTGTCCATCTCGGGCATGTCGTCATGCACTAATGAATAGGCGTGAATGAGTTCGACGGCGACGGCCGCCGCGTCGATTACCGCATTGTCCGCCAACGAACCACATGCGAGCGCCGACGCGTGCGTTAGCATCGGGCGCACGCGCTTGCCGCCATTAAGGCTTGCGTATCGCATGGCGCGATGTAGCCGTGAGGGAACCTCATCCTCGCTTGGCAATGCATGCGCTAATGCCTGCTCGGTGCGCGATGCGATGTCGCGCGTCCAATCCTCGAACGTACTCATTCCCTACTTGGACAAATCAAGCGGCCGCGGTTCGCCGGCGCCGTCCACGATCTGCAATTTCACGCGGGCATCTTCCAAATGCTGTTGGCATAAGCGAATCAGCTCGGATCCGCGTTGGTACGCCGCGACCGATTGATCAAGTGCAAGCCCGGTGCCTTCCATCGATTCAACAAGGCGTTCGAGCTCGGCAAGCGCTTGTTCAAACGACGGCGGCGTATCGGCGGACGGATTAGTAAGGGACGAGGACATGGCGCGCGCTCTAGCGGTGCGCGAGGTGCCGCGCATTAGGGCAAAGCGCGCATTGTACCGGCCAGCGAAGGTACGACGCAGTTCGTTACCTCGGCGAGGAAAACGCGGTATCGGGCATGGGCTAGAATACGCGGCTCTGGTGGTACTAAATTCCTAAAGACATTCGTTTTTCTTCTTAAGGATAACCATCGCGGTTGCCCTGTTTGGTTGCACGGGTACTTCAGATTTCGATCTTTAGACCATTGCAGTTACGGGGGCTTGTGTGGGTGTTTCCAATTCGTCCATTGCGCGCCGTCTTAGGCGCATGAAAGGGTTGGGGCATGTCAGACATTGGCAGCCGTTCGCAAGTCGCTCGTCCAGCGACGCAACTTCCTGTTAACGCGTACTTCGATGCATCGGTTTATGCCGAGGAGCTCGATCGCCTGTTCGCACAAGGCCCTCGTTACATCGGCCACGAACTCGCGGTTCCCGAGGTGGGCAACTACTACGCCTTGCCGCAAGAAGAACACGGACGCGCGTTGGTGCGGCGTTCCGAAGGTTCGCAAGGCGTCGAGCTTATTTCCAACGTTTGTCGGCATCGACAGGCCATCATGCTGCAAGGACGGGGCAGCACGGGGCGCAACATCGTCTGCCCTTTGCATCGTTGGACATACGACCTAAAAGGCGAGCTCGTGGGCGCGCCGCATTTCGCCGATACGCCTTGCCTTAACTTGCAGCGCTTCCCCTTGAAATCGTGGAAGGGCTTGCTGTTCGAGGATCAAAACAGCATGCAAGCCGCCGAGGCCTTGCGCGAACTCGAGACGTCCAAGTTCGCCCGTTACTTCGATTTTTCGGGCTATCAGTTGCATCACGTCGAATTACACGAGTGCAAGTACAACTGGAAGACGTTCATCGAGGTTTACCTAGAGGACTACCACGTCGTACCGTTTCATCCGGGGCTCGGGCAATTCGTGAATTGCGGAAGCCTAAAGTGGGAGTTCGGCAAGCATTACTCGGTGCAAACCGTGGGTATTCGCGAATCGCTTCAAAAACCAGGAAGCAAGACTTACGAGATTTGGCATGAGCAATGCCGCCACTGGTTCGGCGATGAGTTACCCGAGTTTGGCGCGGTCTGGATGACGCTGTATCCGAACGTCATGCTCGAGTGGTATCCGGGCGTGATTACGGTGTCGACGCTGCATCCCATGGGTCCTGATCGCACGCTCAACGTGGTGGAGTTTTTCTACCCCGAAGAAATCGCATTGTTCGAGCCCGAATTCGTGCAGGCCCAACAAGCGGCGTACATGGAAACGGCGCGCGAGGACGACGAGATCGCCGAACGCATGGACGCGGGACGACGACGTTTGTTAGCGCGCGGGGTTAACGAAGTAGGCCCGTATCAGTCGCCGTTCGAAGACGGCATGCAGCACTTTCACGAGTGGCTGCGCCGTGAACTTAAGCTCAACGCCGAGTGATATTGGCGTTACTCAACTAAGAGCGCTCGGTGCAATCCCTTTGGGTATTGGTCGCCGCAGCGCTCTTATCGGTGATGAGCACGTGCGTCAAGCTCGCCTCGCAAGCGCATTCGCCCTGGGAAATCTTGTTTTGGCGTAATACGGTCGGGCTTTGCGTGCTCGTGCCCGTTATGCGTCAACTTGGCGGCGGGTTGCGACATCAGCTAGCCACGCCTCATTGGCCTGCGCATTTAGTACGCAACCTAAGCGGCGTGGTGTCCGTGCTGTTGTGGTTCGCGTCGATCGCGCATTTGCCGATCGCCACCTCCGTCACGCTCAACTACACCTCCTCGTTATTCATCGGAGTGTTTGTATTCGTGGGCGCCGCCTGGGCCGGTCAACCATTGCGTCATGGCTCGATGCTGATGGCTCTTGGCGTGGGATTCGTCGGCATCGTGCTGATGTTGCGACCCACGATCGACAACGACCAGCTCGGCTGGGCATTGGTCGGCCTCGCCTCGGGCGCTCTTTCCGCCATGGCGATGATGAGCGTGCGCGCCATGGGCAAGCTAGGTGAGCCTTCAAGCCGTATTGTTTTTTACTTCACGTTGAGCGGGTTGATCGCCGGCGCGATTGGCACCGCGTTGACCGGTGCGCACATGCCCGATGTTCGCGGCGCGATGTTGTTGTTTGGTATTGGCGTGAGTTCGGTGCTTGCACAACTCGCCGTCACGCGCGCGTTCGCGCATGGCGCGGCCCTTTTATCGGCCAACCTTAATTACGTCGGCATTTTGTTCGCGAGCTTTTGGGGACGATTGATTTGGGGCGATAAATTACCGGCCTTGGCGTGGGGCGGCATCGCGTTGATCATCGCCGCCGGCGCGACCGCGACATGGCTAACCGCCAACGCCACTAAACCAAGCGTCACAAGCGAATAAGGACGAATGAAGCATGGCGACCTACACGACATTGATCGATGCACCCACACTGGCGGCGCGCCTGGGCGACCCGCATTGGCTTGTCGTTGACGCGCGCTTCGATCTTGCCGATTCATCGGCCGGTGAACGAGCGTATGCCGAAGGCCATATTCCCGGTGCCGTGTACGCCCATTTGGATCGCGATCTTTCGTCCGATCGCGCGTTGGCTATTAGCGGCGGTCGGCATCCACTGCCCACGCGGGAAAACGCGGCCAAACAGCTTGCGGCGCTAGGCATTGGCGACGATACCCAGGTGATTGCGTATGACGCGGCGGGCGGGATGTTCGCCGCGCGGTTGTGGTGGATGCTTCGATGGATTGGTCATGAAGCCGTCGCGGTGCTTGATGGTGGCTGGCCCGCCTGGCAACGCGCCAACTTGCCGAGCGAGACGGGACCAGTGCGCGCGACATCCACCTCGCACACGCTCACCTTACGCGCCCCACTCGCGCAACGAGTGGATGTGCAAAGCGTTATGAACAATCTCGAAACGCAAGCGGCCATGGTTCTCGACGCGCGCGCACCCGATCGTTACGACGGCAGCAATGAAACGATCGATCCCATCGGCGGACATATCCCCGGCGCACGCAATGCGTTTTTCAAGGACAACCTTGAGGCCGACGGACGCTTTAAATCTCCCGATGTATTGCGCGCGCGATTTGACGCGCTAACCCGCGCGCAACCCGTGATTCATCAATGCGGCTCGGGCGTCACGGCTTGCCATAACCTGCTCGCCATGACGCATGTCGGACTCGATGCGGGCGTGCTGTATTCGGGTAGCTGGAGTGAATGGGTGGAAGACGCGGCGCGTCCAGTCGCCCGTGGCCGTTAATGCGCGTGACGGCCGGAGAAGATCGCGTACACGATGGCTAGACCAAGCCCGATCAACGCGATATGCCAAAACGTTTCGCCGCGCCGCCCCTCGCGTTGTAATTGCGGCATGAGGTCGGAAAGCGCGATGTAGATAAAGCTCGCGCTTGCGATAACCAAGGCATAGGGGATGAGCATCGACGAACGTTCGAGAAACATCCACCCCACGATGCCACCCAATACCGACGAGAACCCCGACAACAAGTTGTACAGATACGCGCGGCGCTTGGTGAAGCCAGCATTAAGCAGCACCATGAAATCGCCCACTTCTTGTGGAATTTCGTGCGCGACGATGGAGGCGGCCGCGATTAATCCGAGCCGGGCGTCGACTAAGAAAGCTGCGGCGATCAAGATGCCGTCGGCGAAGTTATGCAGCCCATCGCCAAGCAACATGGGAAGACCGCCACGCCCGGCCTGCGCGCGATCGAACCCATGCGCGTGATGATGACCATCGCCCTCGTGGTGATGGCTATGTCGAAGGAAGGCGAATTTCTCGAGCAGGAAAAAGCCGATCAACGCCGCGAGCAATAGCGCGAACAGATGATGCGGATCGACGTGGCTTTCCATTGCTTCGGGCAACATGTGCAACAACGCCGCGCCCAACAAAATGCCGACCGAGAACGCGACCATGCGCTCGACCATGCGAGTAAGCAGCGCGAACGAAAACCACGCGGCGGCCGTGATACTGACAACCGTTGATACGGCCGTGGCCGCCACGATGAGAAGCAAAGTGTCGATAAGAACCTCGAAAGCAGCCTGCGATGTTAGCAGCGGCGACGAGGCTTACACCCCGTGTTGTTTGAACCACGCGAGCATGCGCTGCCAACCATCCTCGGCGGCGTCCTTGCGGTACGTCGGCCGATAATCGGCATGAAACGCATGAGGCGCGTCGCGATACACGGTGAATTCGCTGGCCTTGGACGCGGCGGTGCCGTTCGCCAACGCGGCCTTCATGCGCACGACGCTCTCAAGCGGAATGCCCTCGTCCTTGCCGCCGTACAAGCCAAGTACCGGCGCGTGCAACGCATCGGCGATGTCGATGGGATTCTTGGGCTGAAGCTTTGGGTCGTATGCATTGACGAGCCGGCCATACCACGCCACGCCCGCATCGAGGCGCTTGCTGTGCGCCGCATACATCCACACGATGCGCCCGCCCCAACAAAAGCCCGTGATGGCGAGTCGCGCGGTGTTGCCACCATCGCCGCCCGCGAAGGCCACGCATGCGTCTAGATCGCTCATCACCTGCGCATCGGGCACCTTCGACACGATCTCGACGACTTCCTTCACCGATCCCTTGGACGCGACGTCGCCCTGACGCACGAACAACTCGGGCGCGATCGCGTAATACCCGGCCTTGGCAAAGCGTCGGCAAACATCGGCGATGTACTCGTGCACGCCGAAGATCTCGCTAATCACAAGCACCGTGGGAAACGTGCCGCGCTTGGCGGGCTTGGCACGGTACGCGGGAATCTTGTCGTTGCCCACCGGCACCGTGACCTCGCCCACCACGAGTCCATCGCTATCGGTCTTGATGGCGTTTTGCGAAAGAACCGGAGCCGCCGCGGCGGCGAATCCAACCCCTAAGCCCGCACGTAAAAAATCGCGACGATCGACTTTGGTTTCAGGCAACAAACTTTTGATTTCCAGCATGACGGACATAACGACGGATCTCCTAAACAATCAGGCGTTGATGGTTCAAGGGTTGGCGTTCGACGCTTCGTCGCGTAGTACGCGGCGCAAGATCTTGCCGACGTTGGTTTTGGGTAACTCGTTGCGAAACTCGATGAACTTAGGCCGTTTGTATCCGGTAAGGTTCTTGGCGCAATGCTCCCGTACTGCTTGCTCGGTCAGCGTTGGATCTTTCTTCACGACATACACCTTCACCGCCTCGCCCGAGTTTTCGTCGGGCACGCCGACGGCCGCGACTTCCAACACGCCCGGGCATGCGCATACGACTTCTTCGACTTCATTCGGATACACGTTAAAGCCGGAGACCAAAATCATGTCCTTCTTGCGGTCCACGATTTTTGTGTAGCCACGCGCGTTCATGAAACCGATGTCGCCGGTTTTAAAGTAACCGTCGGGCGTCATCACCTTGGCGGTTTCGTCTGGACGGTTCCAATAACCGGCCATGACTTGCGGGCCTTGAATGCAAATCTCGCCAGGCTCGCCCAAGGGCACCGGACGTCCGTCGTCATCGCGGATGCTGACGCGGGTATTTGAGATCGGCAGACCGATCGTGCCGTTGTATTCGGTGTTTAGGATCGGATTGGCGATAGCCACCGGAGACGTCTCCGAAAGTCCGTACCCTTCCACGATCGGAACACCGGTCTTCTCCAACCAGCGAGCCGCTACCGGGCCTTGCACCGCCATTCCGCCCCCCATCGCCACGCGCAGCGAACTCCAATCCATCGTGTCGAAATCGGGATGGTTCATTAGCGCGTTGAACAGAGTGTTCACCGCGGGCAGCATGTGCACGCGGTACTTGCGCATTTCAGCGAGAAACTTAGGAATATCGCGCGGGTTCACGATCAACAAACACTTGCCGCCCAGTCGCACGCCCACCATGCAGCACACCGTCAGCGCGAAGATGTGATACAGCGGCAACGCAACGCAAAAGGTGGGCGACTCGTTCGCGGGAATTTTGTTGAAGGCTGGACTAAACCACGCTTGCGATTGAATGATGTTGGCCACGATATTGCGATGAAGCAACGTCGCGCCCTTGCTAATGCCAGTGGTGCCACCCGTGTATTGCAAGAACGCGATGTCGTTCGGCCCCAGTGTGGGTTTGGTGAACGCAAGCGTCTCGCCACGAGCGAGTACCGCATTAAATGCATGATGACCAGGTACCCGCCAAGCAGGCACCATCTTCTTGATCTTGCGAACGACGAAATTGACGATCGCGCCTTTTGGAAAACCTAATAAATCACCCAACGTCGCGACGACGACATGTTTGACCGCCGTTTTTCCTAAGCACTGTTGATACGTGTGCGCGAAGTTTTCAAGGATGACCAACACTTCCGCGCCAGAGTCCTTGAGTTGATGTTCGAGTTCACGCGGCGTGTACATCGGGTTGACGTTGACGACCGCGCCGCCCGCACGCAAGGTGCCGAACAACGCGATGGGGTACTGCAGGCAATTGGGCATCATCAACGCGACGCGCGTGCCCTTCTTGCAACCGACCGATTGCAGCCAGGCCGCGAACGCTCGGCTTCTTGCGTCGAGCTGTGCGTACGTCAACGACTTATCCATACAGACGAAGGCATCGCGCGACGCATACTGCGCAACGCTGCGTTCGAATATTTCGACGACGGACGCGTATGCAGCGGTATCCACTTCGGCGGGCACGCCCGCGGGGTAATGATCGAGCCAGAAACGATCAGCGACGCCAGGCGGATGAGTCATCCAAGGTCTCCTTGAAGTGGTCTTATACAAAGCGCGTGAACGCGAGCGATCATAGCTCGCGGTCATGCATCGTTAGTACTAGGTGATGACCAGATATTGAGCGATTGAACAATGTGATTGACCGCCGAGTGGCCGCGATGGCTGAGCCAAACACTTCAAACGTGTGGCGCGCGCGTGTGCAAGATGACGCGGTAATCGTTGACGTTGGTGCGGGTCGGCCCCGTTGTTATCAGGGCATCGAGCACGGAGAAATAACCGTAGGCATCGTTGTTATTGGCATAAACGCGCGCATCCAACCCCAAAGCCTTCGCGCGCGCATGATGCGCTGGCGTAAACCAAGCACCGGCGTTGTTTTCGCTGCCGTCGATGCCGTCGGTGTCGCATGCCAACGCACTGACATGGTCGACCAACCCGAGCTCGTCCAGCGCGATCGCTAAGTGCAGCAAGTATTCAGAGCACCGACCGCCACGGCCATGGCCGCGTACGGTAACCGTGCACTCCCCGCCGGACACGATCGCGAGGGGGCGTGCGGTTTTGTGCGCGCGAGCATTTGCATGCTCCGACACGAGCTGTGCATGCGCCCGTGCGACGTCACGCGCCTCGCCTTCGATTTCACCCAGCATGAGGACATCGCAGTGTTGCGTTTGCCAAAAGGCTTGTGCCGCCTCGAGCATGGCCTGCGCGCTCGCGATGAGTTGAGTCTGCACGCGAGCGAAGCACGGATCGCTCGCTTTCGGCGTTTCGGCGACGAGTCCGCGTGTACCCGCCTCAAGATGCGCTCTCACGGCTTGAGGCGCTTGCACATCCCAACGCGCGAGGACGTGTAGTGCGTCGGCGAAGGTCGTGGGGTCCGGCACGGTGGGACCGCTTGCGATCGCCGACAAGTCGTCGCCCGCCACATCGCTAATCGCCAAGGCGATCAGTCGCCCCGCGCATGCTTGCGCCAACCGCCCGCCCGCGATTCGCGACACATGTTTTCGCACGCAATTGATATCGCCAATCGGCGCGCCACAACGCAAAAGTTCGCGGGTGACGGCGCGTAAATCATCGGCGCTTACCGATTCAACGGGCAATGCGAGCAAGGCCGACCCACCGCCGGAGATCAACGCAAGAACAAGATCGTGCGGACGCGCGGACTCGACCAATGCGAGCATGTCGCGTGCGGCTTGTTCGCCTGCGGCGTCGGGTACCGGATGGCTAGCCTCCACGACGCGAATGCGTGTTGTTGGGCCGCCATGGTCGTATCGCGTTACGACTAAACCTTCGAGTGGTGCGTCCGGCCAAGCGCGCTCGACCGCCATTGCCATGCTGGCGGCCGCCTTACCCGCGCCAATAACAATGATGCGGGAATCAGGCGTTACAAGGTCAGCCCAATTAGGAAGATGACGCGCGACGATCGTAAGAGGATCGGCTGCGGCGAGCGCGGCATGAAAACTTGCAAGCAGCCGCGCGGCCGCATCCATGAACCGTCGGCTTAGTGCGTAAGGATTTTCGACAAGAACTGCTTGGCTCTATCGCTACGCGCCTCGGGCTGTTCGAAGAATTGCTGCTTCGTCACATCCTCGACGATGCGCCCTTGGTCCATGAAGATCACGCGATTAGCCACCTTGCGCGCGAACCCCATTTCGTGCGTGACGACCATCATCGTCATGCCTTCTTGCGCGAGTTGCACCATCACGTCGAGCACTTCGTTGACCATTTCGGGGTCAAGCGCGGACGTCGGCTCGTCGAACAACATGACGATCGGGTCCATCGCAAGCGCACGCGCGATCGCCACGCGCTGCTGCTGTCCGCCCGACAATTGCCCGGGGAACTTGGCGGCTTGCGACTTTAGACCGACGCGGTCCAACAGCTTTAGGCCTTTCTCGATCGCCTCGTCCTTGCTGCGACCAAGCACGCGCGTTTGAGCGAGCGTGAGGTTCTCGGTGATCGACAGATGGGGAAACAACTCGAAGTGCTGAAACACCATGCCGACGCGCGAGCGCAACTTCGGCAAATTGGTGCCCTTGGCCGTCAGGCTCGTGCCGTTGACGGAGATATCGCCTTTTTGAAACGGCTCAAGCCCGTTAACGGTTTTAATCAACGTGGATTTGCCCGAGCCCGATGGCCCGCACACGACCACGACGTCTTTCTTTTCGATTGCGGTGGTGCAATCGGTCAACACTTGGAAGTTGCCGTACCACTTGGATACGTTCTTGATTTCAATCATCGCCATGACGGGCTCTTTCAACGGATAACGGCAATCTTCCGCTGCAGCAAGCGCACGAGGTGCGAAAGCGTGAAGCAGAGGACAAAGTAGACGGCCGCGACGAACAGGTACATCTCGACGAGCTTGCTATCGCGTTGCGCGATCTTCGAAGCCGCTCCGACGAAGTCGGTCGCCGAAATGACATACACCAAGGATGTGTCCTGAAACAGGATGATGGTTTGCGTGAGCAGCACCGGCAGCATGTTGCGGAATGCCTGCGGCAGGATCACGAGTCGCATCGCCTGCGGGTAAGTTAGCCCGAGCGCGTACGCCGAGTACACCTGACCCTTGGGGATGGACTGAATGCCCGCCCGCATGATTTCGCAGAAGTAAGCCGCCTCGAACATGATGAAGGTAATGATCGCGGTGCGTTCCGCGCCGATTTGTGGCGGACGCGGAGCTCCGGTGATGGCCTGCAACACGAAGGGCACGAGGAAGAAGAACCAGAAGATCACGAGGATCAACGGGATCGACCGCATCAGGTTCACGTACCCCGACGCAATCATCGACAGCGTTTTGATCGGCGAGAGCCGCGCGAGCGCGAGCAAGGTGCCGAAGAACAAACCGCCAAGTGCCGAGATTGCCGTGAGTTGGAACGTGTACTGAAGGCCTTTGAATAAATACGGCCACGTCCGCGCAATGACGGAAAAATCGAAATCCATGCGCGCTCCTAATGCCCGCCGCCACCGCCCGCGGCGATGAAGCCGGGAACAGCGATCTTGCGTTCGATAAATGCCATGATGCGGTTAGCGGTCATCGCCACCGTGATGTAGATCGCCGTAAGAACGACATACATCTCGAAGAACCGGAAGTTGTACTCGGCGATTTCCTTCGCGCCACGGAAGGTTAGTTCGGCGTAGCCGATCGTGAGCGCAATGGTCGAGTTTTTAATCAGGTTCATCGTCTCGCTGGTCAGCGGCGGGATGATGATGCGAAACGCCATGGGTAACAGCACGAAGCGATAGGTTTGCACCGTGGTGAGGCCAAGCGCCATGCCGGCATAACGCTGACCTCGCGGCAAGGACATGATGCCCGAGCGTACCTGCTCGGCGATCCGCGCCGCGGTGAATAAACCCAAGCACAATACGGCCGATACGAGCTGGTAATGCGAGTAGTCGATCGAGCGCAACGGCGCGACGAACACCGGCAGCACGAAGAACCATAGAAACATCTGCACGAGAAGCGGAATATTTCTAAAGAGCTCAACGTAGCAATTGCCCAATGCGACAAGACCACGATGATTACCGGTGCGTATCGTACCGATCACTGCACCCACGAATACCGCGATAACCCAAGCGCCGACCGAGATGGTCAGCGTATTCAACAGCCCGTCAAGCAATAATTTCCAGACGAGCACACCCGAGTTCGGATCCTCTTCGAAAAAGAAGCTCCAGTCCCAGTTGTATCCCATGTCTCCCCCTCATGCGCGCAACAGCGAATGAACGAAAGGGGCGGGACCCGTCTCAGAGTCCCGCCCCAGCATGCTGTTGCGGTACGGCTTAGATGCCTTTGTCGTTCGGATTTGCAATCAGTGCTTTGAGATTCGCGGACATGGGCATGTTCAGATTGCCACCCTTGGGCGGAATCGGGCTCATGAACCACTTGTTGTAGAGCTTCTCGAGCTCGCCGGACTTCATCAGACCGCGGATGGTGTCGTCAGCCAGCTTCTTGAACTCCGGGTCGTCCTTGCGAACCATGATCGCGATCGGTTCGGTGCGAAGAACTTCGGGCAGGAATTGATAGTCCTGTGGCGACTTGCTGTTCGCGCGGAAGCCGGCGAGCAAGTAGTCGTCGAGCGCGAACGCGGCGGCGCGATCGGTTTCGAGCAACAAGAAGGACTCGGCGTGATCCTTGCCAAACACTTCCTTCAGTTCGAGGCTCTTGCCCTTTTCTTGCGAGCGGATCAGCGCGACCGACGTCGTGCCGGTGGTGACCGCGAGCGGCTTGCCGTTCAGGTCTTCAAGCTTCTTAACGCCAGCGCTTGATTTCGTCAGGATGCGAACGTCGGTCACGAAGGTGGTCAACGCAAACGCGACTTGCTTTTGACGATCAACGGTGTTGGTCGTGGAGCCACATTCGATGTCAACGGTGCCGTTGGTCAGCAACGGAATACGGTTGGCCGACGTGACGGGTTGTTGGTTGACCTTGAGGTTAGGCAACTTGAGTTGCGCTTTGACGGCGTCGACGATTTTCGAGCACACATCGATGTGATAACCGACGAATTGTTGCTTGTCGTCGAGGAAGGACATCGGAATCGATGCCTCGCGAACGCCCATGGTGATGGCGCCGGTTTCCTTGATTTTTTGCAGCGTTTGCGCGGAGGCGCTACCAGCAAATGCTGCGAACGAGGCGCCCGCTACGAGGGCAGTAAGTACGAGTTTCTTCATGAACACTCCAGGAAAACTACTTTCAAATCGGCGCTAGACCTAGGCCTCGGTAAGTTTGAGGCGGCGGAATCATGTCACAAACCGCCCTTCGCAGTGAACCCCGTGCATACGCTAAGCGGTTTGAATTTGATCATCACTTCCCTACAAAACTAATTAGCAACCTGATCACTTGGATATCGCCATGCATCGCGCAATAAACGCCCAATCGGGATGTTCAATACGGCGCCCCGTGGCGGGATTGGTTGAAGAAACCATTTGCGATAAAGCGCGGTGCCTTCGCCAGCAAGAATCAAGCGCGCCATTTCGGCATCCACGATTTTTTTGAATTCCGGATCGTCGCGCCGCAATGCGATAGCGTAGGGCTCGATCGACATGGGTTCGCCCACGATTTCGAACTTGCTGGGGTCGGAAGCGCCCGCGCGCAAACCATAAAGCAGGACGTCGTCCATCACGAAAGCGTCGGCTTCTCCGGTGGCCACCATGCGAAAACCTTCCGCGTGATCCGCCGCTTCGAGTATGTGCAAGCGCAGCACACGCGCCTCATTTTCTTGCGCCAACAGCTTTAAAGTCGTCGTGCCTTTGGTGGAAACGATGGGTCGCCCGCGCAGATCCTCGAGCCGACGAACGGTAAGACTTGAACGTACGAGAAGACGCGCCGTGGTGACGAAATGCGGAACGGTGAACGCGACGAGCTTGCGCCGCTCGGCGGTATTGGTGGTCGAGCCGCATTCGAGGTCCGCTTTTCCGCTGCGCAGCATCTCGAATCGGTTCGCCGGCGTGACGAGTTGGTATTGGATATCGATCTTCGGCATGCCTAAACGGCGCTGCACGGCTTGAGCGATTTGCTTGCATAAGTCGAGCGCGTAACCGATGGGTCGGCCATCCACGACATAGGAAAACGGCACCGACGCTTCGCGATGCGCAAGCACGATCGTGCCGGTTTTTCGAATATGGTCGAGGGTGGGCGAGCTAGGCGAGTTGGCCGCATACGTCCCAATGGGAGTGCCAACGAGCGCGAGAAAGCACAAGCACTGAACTCGCGCCATTTCACGCAAAAAGTTCGATAACCCCATAAGCACTCCACCTAGACCGATATAGGAGTGATGGTAGCGCCCCGCTTGCTTTCGCGGCGCAAGCTGTCGTTGCTAGCGCTTTAAATGAGCATTTCCGTCAACGATTAAGCACTAATTTTTAGGCGGCGCGCGCATCCCTAGATGGCTCGGATTGTTGAAGCGCCCACATCTGCGCGTACAACCCACCGCGCGCGAGCAATTGCGCATGCGGGCCGCGCTCGGCGATGCGTCCTTGATCGAGGACGACGATTTCATCGGCATCGGCGATTGTTGATAGTCGGTGCGCGATCACAAGCGCGGTTCGATGCCGGGCGATCGCCTTGAGCTCGCGCTGAATGGCTTGCTCGGATTTGGAGTCGAGCGCCGAGGTAGCTTCGTCGAGGATCAGGATGGGCGGATTCTTCAACAAGGTTCGCGCGATGGCGACGCGTTGCTTTTCACCGCCCGACAATTTGAGGCCGCGTTCGCCCACGATGGTGGCGTAACCATCGGGCGTGCTGACGATGAAGTCGTGGATGTGCGCGGCCTTGGCGGCCGCCACGATGTCCTCGTGCGTGGCGTTTGGGCGACCGTAGGCGATGTTGTATTCGATGGTGTCGTTAAACAACACCGTGTCTTGCGGAACGATGCCGATGGCCGCGCGCAAGGACGCTTGCGTGACGTCGCGGATGTCTTGGCCATCAATCAACACGTGACCGTCATCGACATCGTAAAAACGAAACAACAGTCTCGCGAGCGTGCTTTTGCCCGAGCCCGAATGCCCCACCACCGCAACCGTTCGCCCGGCAGGGATGACGAAATCCACGTTGAACAAGATTTGCCGTTTGGGCTGACCGTTGGGCAAATGGTCGTACGCGAACGACACATTTTCAAACCGCACCTCGGCCTGGCGTACTACTAAAGGCTTGGCGTCGGGACGGTCGGCGACTTCACGGTTTTGTTCCAGCAACGTGAACATGCGTTCCATGTCGGCGATGCTTTGTTTGATCTCGCGATAGATCACGCCGAGGAAATTAAGCGGGATGTAAAGCTGGATCATGAACGCGTTGACGAGCACCAAGTCGCCTAATGTCAGCGTGCCCGCGACGACGCCCAGCGTGGCGCGCCACATCATGGCCGTGACCGCGAGGGCGATGATGGCGCTTTGCCCGGTGTTCAATAACGACAGCGATGTTTGCGAGCGGATCGCCGCTTGTTGCCAGCGCGTGAGGTGCTCGTCATACCGACGCGCTTCGTATTCTTCGTTGCCGAAGTATTTGACGGTTTCGTAATTAATAAGCGCGTCGATCGCGCGCGTATTCGCCTTCGAATCGAGCTCGTTCATCGTGCGCCGAAAATGCGTGCGCCATTCGGTAACCACGACGGTAAAGACAATGTAGGTCGTAAGCGCGACGACGGTGATGCCGGCAAACCAGATGTCGTACTTCACGACCAAGATGCCGATGATCAACGCGAACTCCACGAGCGTGGGCAAGATGGAATACAGCGTGTAGCTCACGAGCGAACTAATGCCGCGCGTACCGCGCTCGATATCGCGCGTGACACCGCCGGTTTGTCGTCCTAAATGAAACCGAAGGCTTAAGGCATGCAAATGCCGGAACACTTGCAAGGCGGCCTTGCGCACGGCGGCTTGCGTGACCTTGGCGAATACGTATTCGCGCAACTCGGTGAACGCGGTGGTGGCCAATCGCAACGCGCCATACGCGGCCAGCAACCCGATGGGCAGCACGATCGCGACCGTGGCCGCCGATTGATGCGCGACGGCGCCGGGCGCGAGCGCATCGACAATAGCCTTCAACACGAGCGGCACGCTAACGTTGGCGAATTTGGCGGCGGCCAGGCATGCCAGGGCGAGCAACACGCGTCCACGGTAATCCCACAAATACGGCAACAAGGTGCGAAGCACTTGCCAGTCGGTATGGGTACGCGGGGCGGAAGACGTTGGAACATGGCCGCTTGTGTTGCGGGCGTTGCGCATGGGTAACCCGTTGAAGTGGAGGAACGACTAAGTTTTGCGGCGTGATACACGAAGACCGTGGATTATCGGGCCTTGCGGCGAACGCCGAAGTACCATCGCCGACCCTTCTTGCTTTTTATCGCCATGACTCAACCGCTCGAACTCCCTAATCGTCAACCCGTGATGCGTGTGTTGCCCATGCCGGCGGACGCCAATATGCATGGCGATGTGTTTGGCGGATGGATCATGGCGCAAGTGGACTTGGCCGGATCGATCCCGGCCACGCTGCGCGCGCAAGGCCGGGTCGCCACGATCGCGGTGAATTCGTTTGTCTTCAAGCACCCGGTCTTGGTCGGCGACCTCCTTAGTTTTTATGCCGAGATCAAACGCGTGGGTACGACGTCGATGACGATTGACGTGGAGGTGTATGCGCAAAGCGCGCGGCTTAGTCACGATATCGTCAAGGTCACCGAGGCCACCCTCACCTACGTGGCGACCGACGACGAACGCAAACCACGGCCCGTGCCGCCCGCCTAAGTCCTAACCTTGCTTGGCGTGCGCGCGCGTTTCGAGAAACACATACACGACGATGGCGAAGCCAAGCGGCGCGAGGTAATACACCGCGCGATACGCGAATAACGCGGCCAATACATCGGCATGCGCGATGTGCTGTCCAAGCAAGGTAATGAATACCGCTTCGAGCACGCCCAAGGCCGCTGGAACATGCGTCAACACACCGGCCACCGCGCTTATCAAAAGCACGCCGAGCACGGTGGGAAACGACACGTGCGCGGGCGACGCGCCGTTCAACAACACGAAGATCATCGCGGCGATCGTCAACCAACTCGTGCAAGACGCGACGAGTTGCAAGGCGGCCACCGGCAAGCGCGGCAATTCGAAGGCATGGTCGCGCACGCGCACCGTGCGATGACGCGACCAACCACACAGCCCGATGTACACGGCCACGAGAATCAATAAACCGACGCCCACCGATTGCAAGGCCGCGGGCCCGAGGCGCCAATGCGGCGGGATCTCGACGAGGCGACTTGCGAACACCACGCCGGCCAGCAGCAAATACCCGAGCCAATTCGTCGCCAAACTCAACATCAAGATGCGCGTGACTTCGGGTGTCGTCACGCCGAAGCGGGAATACAAGCGATAGCGAAATGCGATGCCACCAACGAGCGAGCCGAAATTCAAATTAAAGGCGTAGCTCACGAAGGTAATGGCCATCGTGCGCGGCACGGTTAATCGATGGCCGACATAGGCGCGCCCGATTAAGTCGTAAGTGCTGTAGATGAGATGAACGATCACCGCCGCCGAGGCCGCGAGCGCAAGCGTGCCGTGAGGTAGTCGTTGAATGGCCTGCCCCACGCCAGACCAATCCACCGATCGCGCGTGCGAGGCGACCAACACGATGACGACCGCGAAAAAAACGTAGGGAAATGCGCGTTTGATGCGCGACCACCAGACCGATCGCCAAGCGGTTGACGATGCCGAGGAGCGCGGTGTCGGAGTTTTGAGCGATGAATACGAAGCCATGGCACGAGACCCGAGTTCAAGCGATCTCGTGATGGGATTGATCGGTGGACGTAGGCGCCTTCGAGCGCGTGGGCGCGCGCGAGAACGGTCCAGTCGCTTGCTCCACCGCCGCCATGCCCTCGGCCACCATGGACGCGAAGCGGGAGCGATGTCCGGGCAAATAACCGGCCCACGCCGGATAACGCCGAACAAAATGAAAGACCAGCCAACCCAACGTCGCGCGCCATAACTTATGACGCGGCACCCAGTCGATGCCGATGTCGCGGCAGTGATGCTGGATCAAGCGGTCCAGACGCGAACGTAATTCTTGATTGAACGCGCGATCGCGCACGAACACATTGGCCTCGAGATTGAGCGCAAGACTTAAGGGATCGAGATTGCTCGACCCCACGGTGGCCCATTCGTCGTCGATGCACGCGACCTTGCCGTGCAACGGCCGCTCGCAATACTCATAAATGCGCACGCCCGCGCGCAGTAGGTCGTCGTAAAGCATTTTCGCAGCCCACCGCACAACGGGCATATCGGGTTGACCTTGAAGGATCAACGTCACCCGCACATTGCGGCGCGCGGCGCGGCGCAAGTCGTGCAACAAGCGCCAGCCAGGAAAAAAGTATGCGTTGGCGATGATGACTTCGCGTTGGGCCGCGCGAATCGCGACGCGGTATTGGCGTTCGATATCGGTGGGGCTGCCGTCGTTGTCACGCGTGACGAACGCGATGCGCGCGCCATGACGAGCTTCTTGTTGCACGGCGTCTCGGCGACGCTTGGCCCACCACGCGAGCAACGTCGGCCGGCGCCCTTTAAAGGCGGCATCGAGAAACTCGCGGATGTCCGCCGCGATGGGACCATGAATCTCCACCGCGTAGTCCTGTTTCGCGTCGGGCCCCCAGTCGCTCAAATGGTCGGCCGAATAGTTAATGCCGCCGCAAAACGCGATGGCTCCATCGATCGCCACGAGCTTGCGATGCAGCCGACGAAAGATGTTGGTGCGCATGCCCAACCATTTAGGCCGTGGGTCGAACACATGCACGCAAACGCCCGCCTGCGCGAGCGATGCATAAAACTCGGCGGACAAATCGGGCGAGCCGTATCCGTCGATCGCGAGTTCAACGCGCACGCCGCGCCGCGCGACTTCAACCAACACCGTGTGCAAGGCGCGGCCGACTTTGTCCTCGAACAAGATGAAGGTTTCGACGAGGACTTCGTGCCGCGCGCCGCGAATCGCGTTGAAGACGCTGGGGAAATATTCCTCGCCGTTTTCAAGCACGCGAATCGCATGACCGCCCTTGAGCGGCGTTTTCATGCGCGCGCCTCGCCGGTGGCGTCGATGATCGAATGCGCGGCCGAGCCCGCGGCCTGTCGCGCCGACATGGGATGAAGCTCCACCGCCAGCGGCGCGTGGTCGGACAAATGCGACCACGGTCGGGTTGAAAGCACGACGGGTCGCACCGCTTCGAGATTGCGCACGTAGATGCGGTCGAGCCGCAGCAAGGGCCATCGTGCCGGGAAGGTCTTGGGCGGCGCGCCGTCACGTTCGACGAAGGGATCGCGCAAATCCAAGCGACGGTGCAACACCGCGTGCGCGCGCAAGCGCCAATCGTTGAAATCGCCCGCCACCACGAGTGGCGCGTCCGCCGGCACTTGTTCTTGCACTAGCTCGCACAACAAATCGAGCTGCACGCGCCGATGCGACTCCTGCAAGCCCAAATGCACGCACACCACGTGAATTTGCCCTTCCCACCCGGGCGGCTGCAACACGCCATGCAACAAGCCGCGTCGCTCGGGCCCATGCACCGACACATCGAGATTGCGATAGCGAACGATGGGGAATTTCGACATCAAGCCGTTGCCGTGGTCGCCTTCCGGATACACCGCATTGCGCCCGTAGGCGTACTGGGTCCACAACGAGTCGGCCAAGAACTCGACCTGCGTGCCATCAGGCCATTCCGGATGCTTTTCGGCGTACCGCGTGTGGCGGCCCACCACTTCTTGCAAGAACACAACGTCCGCCGACACGGCGCGCACCGCGTCGCGCAGCTCGTGCAAGACGAAACGGCGGTTCAACGCCGTGAACCCTTTATGGGTATTGACGGTAAGGACGGTAAATGGGGGAACGGATATGTTCATAAGCACATCCGCCAGGCAAAAAGCCGCTGCACATCGACAGCGGCAAGGGCGGTATGGGCTTACAGCAAGCGGTGCGCCAGGCGAAGAATTTCCGGATAGCCGCAGCCCTACACGTTCATATTCATGATCTCGGTATACGCCGAGACCAATTTATTGCGCACATGCAGCGTGCCTTGAAAGGCGATTTGCGCTTTTTGCATGGCGATCATGGTTTGTTCGAGCGTGACGTTGGGGTTTTCAAGTTCGAACTGTTGCGACAGTTGCGTGGCTTCTTGCTGCGTGCGGCTGACGGATTTCAAGGCCGAGCCGAGTGCTTGCGCGAAATCTAGTGCGCCGGTCGCTTGCGATGTGCTGTTTGTCGCGCGCGAGCCGCTACCGCTTTGCGCCGATTGCAAGGCTTTGAGCAACGCGGAATTGGGAAAGCGAACGTCCATGGCGGCACCGCATTCGTCGTATTTGTGACGTATGCATCGTAGGCGCGGCCGGGCGCGCCCGATCGTCGAAATACCGGGGACAAACCCCGCTATTTACGGCATGGGCGCACGCCTTGGCTTCTCATACTTCGGTCCATTCGGGAAGAACTTAAGCCCGCATTGGAATTGCACCTTTTATGGCCGCTACTTCGCTTGCACCGACGGGGACTCAAACAATCGAGGCCGCGCCGACGCCCGTGCCCAAACCCGCGACGGGGATTGCCGCCCTGCCCGCGCGCAAGAAGTTGATGCTGGGGATTGGCGTGGCCGCGCTGGCCGCCATCGTGGCCGCCGCCGTGATGTGGAGCCGCCAGCCCGATTGGCGCGTGCTGTACGCCAACCTCGCCGATCGCGACGGTGGCGCGGTGATCGCCGCGCTGTCGCAAATGAACGTGCCGTACAAATTCACCGATGGCGCAAGCGGCGCCATCCTCGTGCCGGCCGACAAGGTGCACGACACGCGCTTGAAACTCGCCTCGCAAGGTTTGCCCAAGGGCGGCATCGTCGGCTTCGAGCTGATGGAAAACGTCAAGTTCGGCATGACGCAGTTTCAAGAGCGTTTGAATTTTCAACGTGGGCTCGAAGGCGAACTCACGCGTTCGATCCAATCGCTCGCGGCCGTGCAAGCCGCGCGCGTGCATTTGGCGATGCCGAATCAAACGGCGTTCTTCCGCGAGCAGCAAAAGCCGTCGGCGTCGGTGGTGCTTACGCTGCATCCGGGCCGCACGCTGGATCGCGCGCAAGTCGCGGGCATCGTGCATTTGGTGGCGTCGAGCGTGCCGGAACTCTCGCCCAAGCAAGTCAGCGTGATCGATCAAAGCGGCACGCTGTTGTCGGCGAATGAATCGGGCGTGGGCGCGACGACGGGTTTGGACGCGACGCAATTGCAATACGTGCAGCGCCTGGAACAAACGGCGATGCAACGCATCCTCGACATCCTCGAACCCGTGGTGGGCCGCCAAAACATCCGCGCGCAAGTCAACGCGGAAGTGGATTTCTCGCAAACGGAATCGACCGCCGAAATTTACAAGCCGAACCAAGGCAACGAGCCGGCGGCGGTACGCAGCCAGCAAATTTCGGATGCGAGCGGTTCGTCGTCCGGCGCCGCGCAAGGTGTGCCGGGTGCGTTGACGAATCAACCGCCCGCCACGCCGAGCGCGCCGGTGAATGGCTCGGCGCAAACCTTGAGCGCGAATCAACAAAACGGCGCGGCCAGCAGCGCGAGCGGCGGCCGGCGCGAGTCGGTCACGAATTACGAAGTCGATAAAACCGTGCGCGTGACGCGCAATGCGACTGGCATGGTCAAGCGGTTATCGGCGGCGGTGGTGATTAATCATCGGCAAGTCGTTGGTGCCGACGGTAAGACGACGAGCACGCCGTTGCCGGCCGAGCAGATCGAGCAAATCAACGCCCTCGTACGCGAGGCGATTGGGTTCTCGAAGGACCGTGGCGATTCGATCAACGTGGCGAACGTGCCGTTCTCGGTCGAGACGGTGGTGAAAGAGCCCGAGCTGCCGTTCTGGAAGGAACCCGAAAACATCGCGTACGCGAAGGACATCGGTAAACAAGGGTTGCTCGTGTTGCTGGGTCTGATGGTGATTTTGTTCGTGATCCGCCCGGCGCTGCGCACCGTGCCACGCGCGCCGATTCAGGTGCAGCCGCGCCCACTCGCGGTGGTGGAAGACGATGTGCCGATGCCCGTGCCGGTGCCCGACGAATCGAACGACGTACCGCGCATTCCCGTGCAACCGTCGTCGCCGGCGGTGGACGATTTGCGCCAATTGGCCCGCGACAACCCCGCCACCGTGGCCAACGTGCTGCGGACTTGGATGAACAAGAGCTAATCGACCATGGACGACGAAGGCGTAATGCAAAGCGCGATCCTGCTCATGTCGTTGGGGCAGGACGAAGCGGCCGAGGTGTTCAAGCATTTGACGCCCAAGGAGGTGCAACGTCTGGGCGAAACGATGGCCAAGCTCAAGAGCGTGACGCGCGAGCAAGTGGACAGCGTGCTCGCGCTGTTTCGCGAGCAGGCCGGCGCGCAAGCGGCCTTGGTGGGCGATACCGACGAATACGTGCGTCAAGTGCTCATGCGCGCGCTCGGCGAGGAAAAGGCGTCGCTGTTGATCGACCGCATCTTGCAAGGCAGCGACGTTAGCGGCATCGAAAGCTTGCGTTGGATGGACGCGAACGCAATCGCCGAATTGCTGCGCAACGAGCATCCGCAAATCGTGGCGTCGGTGCTCGTGCATTTGGATCGCGAGCAATCGGCGTCGGTCTTGGCGTGCTTTACCGATCGGTTGCGCAACGAGGTGATCATGCGGATCGCCACGCTCGACGGCATTCAGCCCACCGCGCTCAAGGAACTCAACGAGACGTTGTCCAAGGTACTGGCCGGCGGCGACAAGGTGCGCAAGGCGGCGATGGGCGGCATCAAGACGGCGGCCGAGATCGTCAACGGCTTGGCCGGCAGCATGGAAACCGCGGTGCTCGACAGCATTCGCGAACAAGACGAAGACCTGGCGCAAAAGATCATGGACCAGCTCTTCACCTTCGACGACCTGCTCAATCTCGACAACCAAGCGATGCAGCTCATGCTGCGCGAGGTGCAAACCGATTCGTTGATCGTCGCGCTCAAGGGCGCGGGCAACGATTTGCGCGAGAAGGTGTTTAGCAATATGTCGCAGCGCGCGGCCGAGACGATGCGCGACGACCTGGAATCGAAGGGGCCGGTGCGCTTGTCGGAAGTCGAGGCGCAGCAAAAGGAAATCATCCGCGTCGTGCGCAGGCTCGCCGACGAAGGTCAGATCATGCTAGGCAGCGGAGGCGAGGATGCCTTCGTCTAAGTACACCTTGAACCGCGTCATCGCGCGCGAGGATTTGGCCGAGGCGCGCGTGGTGAGCTTGTCGGCGCTGGCCGCGTCGCGCGCGCATCTCACCCAGCAACAGCAGCAACAGGCGCAAGCGCCGAGCGTTCCGTCCGAGGAGGACGAGGCGCGCCGCGCCGCCGCCTACGAAGAAGGTCGCCTCGCGGGTTACCAAGCCGGCATGGCCGATGGACTCAGGGTGGTCGAGGAAGAACGCCGCACGCAATTGCGCGAGTTCGGCGCGCGGCTCGCGCGCTTGGCCGATGAGTTCGGCGCGCAGGCGCGCGGCTTGGATCACGCCTTCGCCGACGAAGTCGTGGCGGTGGCGCTGGCCGTCGCGCGGCAGGTGGTGCGGCATGAATTACGTGGCGATCGCGAACGCATCGTGACCGTGGCGCGCGAAGCGATCACCGCGTTGAGCAGCGCCAACGCGATCGTCGAGTTGCGCGTGCATCCGTCCGACGCGGACAACCTGCGCGAGCTGACCGAGGACCCCGCCTTCGCGAGTCGTATTCGCGTCGTGCCCGATGGGTCGATCACCGCCGGCGGTTGCCGCGCGAGCGCGGGCCCGGCCAGCGTGGACGCCACGATCGAAACCTGCTGGAAAAACGCGGTCGCCGCGCTTGGCAGCGATGAAGGCTGGGCGGCGCCTACTCCACACAACGATGCCACTGGGAGCGCGACATGACGCCACCGCTGGCTCGCACGCCCCACGGCACGCCGCGCGAGCGCTGGACGGGTTGGCTCGCGGGGTTGCGCACGGCGGCTGAATCGCCGGTGCCGCTCGCGACCGAAGGCCAGCTCACGCGCGTGACCGGTCTGGTGATGGAAGTGACGGGCTTGCGCTTGCCCGTGGGCGCCGTGTGCGACGTGCAAGGCGACGGCGCGCAAACCAGCATCGAGGCCGAAGTCGTTGGCTTCGGCAACGACCGTTTGTATTTGATGCCCACCGCCGACGTCTCGGGCCTCGCGCCCGGCGCGCGCGTGGTGCCGCGTCGTAGCCCGGCGATGCCGCCGGCGCCTGGCGATGCCTGGCATGCGCCCAACACCAAGGCGACGCGCCATTTGCCGATGGGCGATGGCCTGCTCGGCCGCGTGATCGACCCGGTGGGCCGGCCGCTCGACGAACACGGCCCGCTTGCGCGCGTGCGGCCGGCGGCGTTGGCGCGCGACCCGATCAACGCGATGCATCGCGCGCCCATCGACACGCCGCTCGATACCGGCGTGCGCGCGATCAACGCGCTGCTCACCGTCGGCCGGGGCCAGCGCATTGGCTTGTTCGCGGGCGCGGGCGTCGGCAAAAGCGTGTTGCTGGGCATGATGGCCCGCTACACCAGCGCCGACGTGATCGTGGTCGGATTGGTGGGCGAACGCGGCCGCGAGGTGCAAGAGTTCATCGAGCAAATCCTGGGCGACGAAGGCTTGGCGCGCGCGGTGGTGGTCGCCGCGCCGGCCGACATGCCGCCGCTGTTGCGCATGCAAGCCGCGAATTACGCGACCGCGATCGCCGAAGACTTTCGCGATCAAGGCAAGCATGTGTTGTTGCTGATGGATTCGCTTACGCGCTACGCGATGGCCCAACGCGAAATCGCCTTGGCGATTGGCGAGCCGCCAGCGACCAAGGGCTACCCGCCCTCGTGCTTCGCCAAGCTGCCGCAACTCGTGGAGCGCGCGGGCAATGGCGAGCGCGGCGGCGGCTCGATCACCGCGTTCTACACCGTGCTGACCGAAGGCGACGACCCCAACGACCCGGTGGCCGATTCGGCCCGCGCGGTGCTCGACGGCCACATCGTGCTCACGCGCCGCTTGGCCGACGCTGGCCATTACCCGGCCATCGACGTGGAGCAATCGATTTCCCGCGTCATGCATCAGGTGGTGGACCGCGCGCACGTGGATCTTGCGCGCAAGCTGAAAAGCATGGTCGCGCGCTACGAACGCAACCGGGATTTGATCGGCGTGGGCGCCTATGTGCGCGGCGCCGACCCGGAATTGGACCGCGCCATCGATCTTCATCCACGCATTGAGGCACTGCTCACACAAGCGATGCACGAATGCGCCCAATTCAACGCCAGTCGCGCCGCACTCGAGGTATTGCTTATGCCCGCGGCGGGCGGCGGTGCTTTAACCACGACTTAACCGAACCGACCCAGGCCCAGGAGAGCGCATGCAACGCACCGACACGATGGAATTTCTCATCGACCAAGCTCAACGCGCGCGAGACGCCGCCGCGGCGCAAGCCGCCCAGGCGACGCGCCAAGTGGCCGACGCGCAAGCGCAGCACACGCTGCTGGACCGGTATCGCGACGAATACCGGCAACGCTGGACCGGCGTCGCGCAGCGCGGCACCTCGGTGACGGAGTTGGCGACGCATCGTGATTTTTTGAGCCGCCTCGATGTCGCGATTACCCAGCAACTAGGCCAGATCGACCACGCGCAAGCCTTGGCGCGACATGCGCAGGAAAAGCTCACGCAAGCCGAATGCAAGCTGCAATCGTTGCTGCGCGTGCAAGACAACCGGCAGGCGGCCTTGGCCCTGAAGGAACGCCGCCGCGAACAGCGTGCCGACGACGAAACGGCCGCTCACGCCGCCCGCCGCGCCGCTGGCGGCGCCTACGTATAACGACGAGGGACATTCGCCATGCTGCAACTCAATGCCTCCGCCGTCGCTCGCGCGACCGCGCCCGCCGGTGCGCGCAACGACGCCGCGGCCGACGACGCGACGACCGCCGAATCCGCGGGCGCCATGCCGTTTGGCGCCTTGCTCGCGCGCTCGCGGGCTCTGCCATTGGCCGCCGCGGTGCCTGGAAAGGACGACGCGAACCCCGCCGCCGATCAAGACAACGACGCCAAGACCTTGCCCGACGGACTCGCCATGGCGTGCCTTGCCGTGATGCAAGCCATCGATCCGCAACGCGCGGCCGCGCAAGCCGCCGCCGAAGGCGATACGCCGTTCAACGCGGAACTTGCCGATGCGACGACGGCCGACGCGTCCGCCGCCGTGCCGCTGGATCCACGCGCGAGCGTGGGTGGAGTCGGCGCCGAAAGCGAAACCGCCACGGGTAAAGCGCATGCCAAGGCCGACGGCAAAGTCCGTTTGGACGATGCGACGGTTGACCGCGCGGCAAACCGCGACGACGGCGCGTCCGCGAACAAGCGTGTTTCCAAGGACGACGCGGCGATCAATGCGAGCGCGCGCGCGACCGCCGGCCGCGACGACGGCGCGCTTCGCGCGGCGCCTGGCGAAGACCGCGATTTCAAGATCGCCAGTGCCAACGAACATGGCTTGGCGGCGGTGGCCGCCGCCGTTGGCGCGCATGGCGCTTCGCACGCGCCGTCGGTATCGGCCGCGAACGCGCCGGTCGTCGCCACCGTACCCGCGCCGGTCAACACGCCGGCGTTCGCGCCCTCGTTCGCCAGCACGGTCACCATGCTCGCGAACGAACAAGTGCAAAGCGCGGAGTTGATTCTTAGACCGGCCGAGTTGGGGCCGATCAATGTGCAGCTCAGTTTGTCGGGCGCGGAAGCCAGCATCGCGTTCGCCGCCGTGCAGCCTGAAACGCGTCAGGCGATCGAGGCCGCCATGCCGATGCTCGAAAGCATGCTGGCCGAACACGGTTTATCGCTCACGCAAGGTTCGGTGTCGGACCAAGCGCCGCGTCGCGACGGCGAACGCGCCTTTGCCGAACGCTCGTCGAACGCGGGCGGTGAACGCGGCGGCGCGTCGGGCGAATCGCGCACCGATGCCGTCACGTCGGCGGGCGGTGGCGCGACACGTCGCGCCGTCAATGGCGCGGGCGTGGATTTGTACGCGTGAACCTAGGCGGCGAATCGCTGCTGGCGCTCAGTCGCTGACAAAGCAGCGCCCGGCATGCACAAGCGTGCCGAGCGCGGCGACAACCTCGCCGCAAAACCGCGTGCCCACGTCGCGTTCGACCATCGCCATCGCTTGCGAGACGGGCATCGCGTCGCGATAAGGTCGGTGCGTGATCAACGCGTCGTATACGTCGGCCACGCTAACGATGCGTGCCGCCAAGGGAATGTCGTGTCCGGCGCGTCCGGTCGGGTAGCCCGAGCCGTCGAGCCGTTCGTGGTGGTAGAGCGCCGCGTCGAGCACCACGGCGCGTTCATGCGGCGCGAAGTCGAGGCATTCGATCAAGGCGCGACCAGCTTGCGGATGCGCGCGCATCGCCACGAGTTCGATCGCGTCGAGCGTGGCGGATTTGTTCAACAAGGCATTGGGCACGATGAGTTTGCCAATGTCGTGCCAAAACCCGGCCTTGCCCAACGCGTCGACCCGCGGCGCGTCTAGCCCCATGGTGTGCGCGATCGCCATCGTGATGCGGCTGACCCGCCGCATGTGCTGAAAGGTGCGCGGGTCGTGCGCATGCATGCGGGCTTCGAGTTCGGCCAGCGGGCATTCATGCGCGAACTCCCGCGCGAAGTTGAATGCGTCGTCCGACTCGGCGATTCGCCATGACGGTTGCGTCAACACGGTGGGTGCGTCGAACATGGCGGCGGCCTCGTGGGAAGAACGTGGCAACACGGCACGTTCGCCGCTGCCATGAAGACCGATCGCGCGACGTGCGCGTTCGCTTCATGTGTTCATGTGTGACAGATTGCCGTGACAACGGCGCGCCGCGCATCGGGTGTTGGCGCTTCGTTGATATGGCCGATGCCGAACCCGCCTCAGGGTCCGCCTGAGAAATGCTTGCACGAACCTTGTGGCGCGCGTTCATCGGCGCGAAATAGCCAGGCCTTCGTCCCGCTTCTCGTGGCTTTTGAACGCTCAAGAATCCGGATGATCGAGTTCAATCGTCAGACTCGATCACGAAGGAAGCCCGTTCATGGCCGCACCACCGTCAGCAAAATCGCAAGCCGCCGCGCCGGAAGCCGACGCCGCGGGGGCTGGCGGTAAGAAGAAAAGCAAGAAGATGCTGTTCATCGTGATCGGCGTGGTGATCGCGCTGATCGCGGGTGGCGCGGGCGCGTGGTTTTTCTTGATGAAAAAACCCAAGGACGGCGAAGCCGCCGAAGCCGAGGTCGAGACGCACGCGAAAGCGCCCGCCTTGGTCTTCGTGCCGCTCGAAGCATTCACCGTGAACTTGGCCGACACCGATTCGGAACGCTTTGCGCAAATCGCCGTGACCTTGCAAGTCGCTGATGACAAGACCGGCGAGGAAGTCAAAAAAGTCATGCCGCTGGTTCGTCAC
>DASTRU010000116.1:0-22441 GCA_035761045.1 Burkholderiaceae bacterium
GCGAGTTTTACGAATGTGAACTTCGCATGCGGCATCGCGACGGGTCGTGGGTTTGGGTGTTGTCATGCGGACGCGTGTCGGCGTGGACGGCCGACGGCAAACCCGAATGGATGCACGGCACGAATCAAGACATCACGCGCATCAAGCGAGCGCAACAGCAATTAGCCGAAAGCCAATCCTTGCTCGATCGCACCGGCCAAGTCGCCGGCGTGGGCGGTTGGCAATACGACTTGCGCACCAAGACCCTGGAATGGACGAATCAAACGCGGCGCTTGATTGAGGTCGGCCCCGAGTACGTGCCGCGTATCGAAGCCGCGTTGAGCTTGCATCCGCCGCAAGCGCGCGCGCAAGTCGAAGCCGCCTTGCATGAAGCGACCCAGCACGGCCGCGCGTTCGACTTGGAGCTTCCGTTCGTCACCATGGCGGGGCATCACCGTTGGGTGCGCGTGGTTGGCGAGGGCGAGCGCGAGCCCGGTGATCCGCACGGCCCCGTCGTACGTTTGATCGGCGCTTTTCAAGACGTGACCGAGCATCATCTGGCCGACGCGGCGTTGCGCGAAGCCAAGCGATTGGCCGAGCGCGCGAACGCCGCCAAGAGCGAATTTCTCGCGAACATGAGCCACGAAATTCGCACGCCACTTAATGCGGTGATTGGCATGGCGTATTGGCTCGAACAATCGTCGTTGAACGCCGAGCAACACGACGCGGTCGCGAAAATCAATCTGGCGGGCCGTACTTTGCTCGGCGTGATTAACGACGTGCTTGATTTGGCCAAGATCGAGGCCGGGCAAATCGATTTGGAAATACGCGACTTCGATCTCGCCGAGGTGTTGCAGGAGTTGCGCGTTTTGTTCGAGCCACAAACCAAGAGCAAGGGCTTGCGCTTGACGGTCAACGCGCCGAAGGCCTTGCCGTACGCGCTCAAGGGCGACGTGACGCGCTTGCGGCAAATCCTAAGTAATTTGATTGCCAACGCGATTAAATTCACCGAACGCGGCGAGGTAGTGGTTGATGTTGAAACGCATCCGATCGATGACGAGCACACGCACGTTCGCTTCGACGTGCGCGATACCGGTATTGGAATTTCCAAGGAATCGCAAGCGCGTTTATTCATGGCCTTTAGCCAAGCCGACGCGACCACGACACGCCGTTTTGGCGGCACGGGATTAGGACTTTCCATCGTGCGTCGGCTTGCGCATCTCATGCACGGCGAAACCGGCGTGCAAAGCGAATTAGGGCAGGGCAGCGTGTTTTGGGTGACGTTGAATCTCGGCAACGGCGCGCGCTTGAGTCCACGCTCGCACGTGCATCCGGCGTTTCGCATGGCGACGGGCAATGTGTCCGCACTCGCGCGACAGCCGTTGCTAACCGGCGTGCGCGTGCTGATCGTCGACGACAGCGACATCAATCTCGACGTGGCGCGGCGTATTTTGGAAACCCATGGCGCGCTCGTCACCACGCGCGGCAACGGCTTGGAAGCCGTCGAGTTGCTTAAGTCGGGCGAGCACGCGTTCGACGTGGTTTTGATGGACGTGCAAATGCCGGTGATGGACGGCCTCGAAGCTACGCGTCGCATTCGTCAAGACTTAGGACTTGCGCGATTGCCCGTGCTCGCGTTGACCGCCGGTGCATTGATTGGCGAGCGCGAGCGCGCGTTGAAGGCGTGCATGAACGACTTCATCACCAAACCGATCGACCCACAGGCGTTGATTCGAACATTGCAGCGCTACGTTCAACCCGAAGCGTGCGAATTGAGCGACGCGGGGCAAGACACCTCGCACGGCACATGGCCCGAGATCGACGGCATCGAGAGCCAGGCCGTGGCTCATCGCTTGGGCGATGACGTGGAGTTGTTCAAGTCGCTGCTCAAACGCTTGATCGCCGAATCGGCCGATCTCGAGGACGAGCACGCCACGTTAAGCGCGGCCCAAGCCTCGCCGAATGAATTTGCGGCGCGCATGCATCGGCTACGCGGCACGGCGGGCACGTTGAGCATCACCGCCGTGCATGCGCTGGCCAGCGAGATTGAAATCGGGCTGAACTCGGCGTCGCTGGAAGGCGAACAACTCGTCGACCGTGTCCGTTGTTTAGCCCACGCACTCGCGGCCTTGCGTCGCGCGAGCGAGAACGCCTTGCTTGGCGAGACCGTAGGCACGGCACCGCTTAACGCATCCATCGAGTCCAATGCGTTCGACGAACAACGCATCGAGGATTTCGCGCGCATGCTCGAGCGTCAGGACTTAGGCGCGCGCATGGAATTCAAACGCATCGAACCGCGCTTGCGCGAGCGGTTGATCGCCGACGATTTCAAACGCTTGTCAACCGCGATCGATGATTTGCGATTTGGCGACGCGGCCAAGGTGCTTGCGCAGTGTTTGTTCAAGTAAGGCCACGGCGCGCAACCATAAGTCGTACGATAGGTATTATGTAAAATAAAAGCCAAAATAAAAGCGACGGCCGGTATCCAGTCCGCCGTCGCGATCCCACCGTCAGTTGGTTTAAGCCCGCTTATTTTGTGGACGACGCTGCAAGTTCGATGTTCGACGCCGTGCCATAAATCGCCGACGGTTGAACGGTCACCGGACCTTCGTTCACAAGCGTTGGCCAAGCCACGAGCAAATTGTTCAACGACTGTTGCGATTGCTGGATGGCGGTTTTTTGCGCGGCGCTTTGCGGCTTGGTCGATTCCAGCAAATTCAACGCGGCGCGTACAAAGCCGTACGCATCTTGGTATTCGTGCGCGTTCACGACCTTGTTGTCCTTGACGCCTTGCGCGAATTCATCAGCCGATGTGCGAACGACTTGAGAAACGACGGTGAGTTTCGTTTGGAAATTGGCGGGCACTTTGGCGCGCGCGCGTTGAATATCGGCCTGCACGGCCTTGAACGCCTGATCAACCTCGGCAGCCGATTTCTTTTGCTCGACCGCTTGCGCCATGCGTGAAAGCGAGGCATCGAAACTGGGAGCCGCGAATTCCTTAAAGCCGGGTCGCAACTGACCAACGAGTTCGCTACCGGGATGCTTCATATGCGTTTTTGCCGCGTCCACCGCTCCCGATTTGTAAAGCTCGGCACCCGCGAGCAGATGACCTTCCACCAACGTGAGCGCTTTCAAGAATTCAATCTTGCGCTCGGCCAACGAGGCCACTTTTTCCTTGCCCGCTTCACCACCCTCGCCGCCTTCGCCACCCTCACCACCTTGCGAGGCCGCCCACGCATTCGAGGCCGCGAAGTCCACGACATGCCCGTTGTCATGCACGCTGACTTGCGCGCCCGCGAGCACGAAGGCACCAACGCCCACCCACAATTTCGTCTTCATCTTTGACATGAATTCCACCTTTAAGTAATCCGCTGCTGATTATAAGGAATGAGAACCATTATTGTTTATTCCCGCTCATAATTCATCCACTTCATCTCGTCGGTCTCGTCATGATTCTTTGCCTCAAGCAAGTGCTTTCGTTGGAGGAATTGACTCTCGTTAGGCAAGCGCTTGCGCGTGCCCAGTTCGTGGACGGTCGTGCAACGGCGGGTTGGCACGCCAAGATGGTCAAGAACAATCAGCAGGCCGAGCGCGGCGATCCGCAGGTGCAAGTCGCGCGCGACGTGCTCGCGCAAGCACTGGGCAAACACGAACTCTTCACATTGGCCAGCCGTCCACGCGCGTTCGCGCCAGTACTTTTTAGTCGCTACGACGCGGGCATGAGTTACGGCACGCATGTCGACGACGCGCTGATGGGCGATATACGGTCGGACCTTTCCTTCACCGTTTTTCTTAACGATCCAAACGATTACGACGGCGGTGAGTTAGTCATCGACCAACACCATGGCGAACAAGCCTTCAAGCTCGATGCGGGCGACGCCATTCTTTATCCGTCCACCACCTTGCATCGCGTGGATCCGGTCCAACGCGGGTCGCGCTTGGTCGCGGTGGGATGGCTTCAAAGTCGCGTGCGTCGCGCGGAGCAACGCGAACTTCTTCTTGATCTCGACACGGCGCGTCTTGCGCTTTTCAGGCGTGACGGCAAGACGCCGGAGTTCGACCTATTAAGCAAATCCGTGTCGAACCTGTTGCGGATGTGGGCGGATTAACGCGCTCGATTGTTCGGCTTGTCGCCGACTTTCTTGTTCGAGTTGATCCACGGTCAAACGGTTACTTAGTAATTGCAAAAAGGCTTCCACGATCGTGGGATCGAATTGGCGGCCAGCCATGAAGGTGAGTTCGGCGATGGCCTCCTCGCGCGATGACGCACGCCGATACACTCGGCCCGAAGTCATCACGTCGTAGGCATCGACCACGCTTACGATGCGCGCTTCCAAGGGAATATCGACGCCACGTAACCGATCGGGGTAGCCCGATCCATCCCACCATTCATGATGCGACCGTGCGATTCGCGCCGCGATGTGCAATGCCGGATGGCTGGACCGCGCCAACAATTCCTCGCCGATCACGGGATGCGTTTGCAGCACCATCCACTCGTTTTGCGTTAATCGGCCGGGTTTAAGCAATACGTTGTGCGGAATGCCCACCTTGCCAACGTCGTGCAAACGTGCCGCGATACCAAGCGTTCTCGCGACGGTCGCCGATACGCCGCAAGCGCGTGCAAGTGCTTCGCTCATGCAACCCACGCGAAAGCAATGCGCGCCAGTATCGTCATCGATTAGCGACGTCGCGATGGCCCAACTTTCCAAAAGACTAAGTTCGCGGCGCGCGAGTTCGTCTTGAAACGTGCGCACGCGCAAATCGGCCGCATGCCCATCAAGCAACACGAGCGCGCTGGTTTGCGGATCGAGTTCGCCGAGTAAATCTTCTTGCAATGCCGCTTGTTGGCGTTCGAGCCGCTTAATCTGCGCGGCGCGATGATGATCGGCCAGGGTTTGAATCGTCTCGAGCGCTTGTCGATGATCGCCCGCCACCTCATACGCTTGCGCCAACGCGCGCAGTGCATCTTCATAAAACGTAACGCCCTGCTTCGCTTGATCGGTAACGCGCCGCAATCGTGTAAGACCAATGTCGACGCGGTCCGAATACACATCGCATAACGAACGCATCAAATCGAACAATAGTTGCGTGTTGTCTTCGTGGTCGGGCCGTTCCTGACTTAATCGTTCAACGCGTTGTTGCGCGGTGATGACATCGTTTGTTTTAAGTAAGGCGGTGACATACGCGAGCTCGAATTGATGACGCGCAATTGAATCAATCGAAACATGTGGCAGTAAGTCATCTGCTTCGGCGGCGATCGTTAACGCCCTGGAAATATCGCCGAGCGCAAGTGTGCAAAACACTAAATTGATTCGCGCTAACAGCGCGTGTAGCGTCGAAAACGAATCGTGTTTGCCGTCGGTGGCTCGACATACTCGGCGATGCGTTTGAATGGCCTGACCGTATCGCCCCGAGTCTTGCAAACAAGTAGCGATGTTGAGTTGTATTTGAAGGCTGCTTTGCTCGTCGCGTTGTTCGCTTGCGATCGTGTGGGCTTCTTCGAAACGACGCAGCGCTAGCGTGAAGTCGCGTTGTTTGGCGGCGAGGATGCCGGCGGTATTGGCGGCGCGTCGCGTCAAGGCGGGATCGTGGTGAGCGCGAGCGAGTTCCAGCGCGCAATCGCTAAACGAATTCGCAAGACGAACCGCGCCATCCTCGAACGCCATGCGCGCGGCGATCAACAGGCCTGGAACACGTTCCGCGACAAGATCATCAAGGGGGTAATCACGCAACAAGACACCGAGATGCACACCCATCAAGCGACGCGAGGCCGTATCCAAATTGGCGTGCAACGCTTGGTCGAGCGATGAAAGCCACGAATGCACGATCGCGCGCCGCAAGGTTTCGTTCGCCTCGCGCACGATCTTCAAGATTTCGTCGATGCGAACGTTGTGCGCGTTCGGATCGAGACCAATGAGGTTTTTTTGGGCGCGCAAGCGCTCTCCGTTGTGAAGCTGTGGATGTATCAACCCTACTTAGGAGTTATCGATGCAAAAGCACCTCAAATCCGCCGACCATTTCGTTCAACAGATCGATGTGGCGATCGATGTTCTCCAGCCTACTAGCGATGTCGAGCCGCTCGACGACGCGCAACTCGATCTCGTTGGCGGCGCAAGCGGCGTTTACAGCTGGTAAGCGTCCTTCATTCCACCCCTTAACTCGTCACGAGGTTCGCATGGCCCGCCATGCTAACCGTGACGTTGTTCAACAATCCGTCGAAGATTGACGGGTCGTAAAACTCCGCGCGACGCAATGGCCAACAATCCACCAACGTGTCGCGCGGCCCCGTGTATTTTTTCACGGGTTTTTAGTGCGGTGGTATAGGGTGTGGGCAGCGCTTCTATAATCGCGCGACTCTACTTCCCCGTATTACAAGATGTCTGCCGAACTCCAATCCATTATTGAACAAGCGTGGGAAGACCGCGCGCATTTCATCCCGGGCAAAACGCCCGCCACCATCGGCGAAGCCGTCGAGCATGTGATCGACCAGTTGGATCGTGGCGAATTGCGTATCGCCGAAAAACGCGATGGCACCTGGGTCGTGCATCAATGGGCGAAGAAGGCGGTGTTGCTGTCGTTTCGCTTGAATGACAACGTGCCGATGAATTTTGGTGAAGCATCGCCGTTTCAATTCTTCGACAAGGTTCCCACCAAATTCGCGCGGTGGACGCGAACGGATTTTGAACGCTCGGGCGTGCGCGTCGTGCCGCCAGCGGTGGCGCGGCGTGGCAGCTATTTGGCGCGCAATGTGGTGTTGATGCCCTCTTACGTCAACATCGGCGCCTACGTGGACGAAGGCACGATGGTCGACACCTGGGTCACCGTCGGCTCGTGTGCGCAAATCGGCAAAAACGTGCATTTGTCGGGCGGCGTGGGCATTGGCGGCGTGTTGGAGCCCATGCAAGCCAATCCGACGATCATCGAAGACAACTGCTTCATCGGCGCCCGCTCCGAAGTGGTCGAAGGCGTGATCGTCGAGGAAAACTCGGTGCTCTCGATGGGCGTTTTCCTAAGTCAAAGTACCCGTATCTACGACCGCACCACCGGCGAGATTCATTACGGCCGTGTTCCATCAGGATCAGTAGTAGTTCCTGGCAATTTGCCCTCGCCCGACGGTAAATACAGTTTGTCGTGCGCAATCATCGTAAAACGTGTGGACGCCCAAACGCGTGCGAAGACCAGTATCAACGAGCTGTTGCGTGCCTAACGGGTAACGGTTGCGGCGCGCGAGGTCGGGCGACCAAACGAAGGAGACCGGGATGGCAATGGATCGTTTGTTCCAACTGATGGCGGATAAGAAAGCGTCGGACATCTTCATATCGGTTGGCTCGCCCATCAACATCAAGATCAGCGGCGTGACGGTGCCGATCAATCAACAAGTCATGGATGGGCCCGGCATCCTGAGCTTGTTGCGCGAGGTGTTGACGCCCAAGCAGTTCGAGCAACTCGACGCATCGTCGGAACTTAATATCGGATATCCGGTGAGCGGCGTGGGCAGCTTTCGTATCTCGGCCTTCAAGCAGCGCGGCTCGTTGGCGGCCGTCATCCGCTACATCCCCTACGACATTCCGGCGCTCGAGACCTTGAATTTGCCGCCGGTGCTCGCCGAGTTGGTGATGGAACGGCGCGGGTTGATTTTGATGGTGGGCGCCACCGGTTCGGGCAAGACGACATCATTGGCGTCGATGCTCGATTACCGCAACGAGCAACGCGCCGGCCACATCCTCACGCTTGAAGACCCGATTGAATTTTTGTTTAAGAGCAAGCGGTCGATCGTGAACCAACGCGAGATCGGCACCGACACCGAATCGCTGCAAGTCGCGCTTAAAAACGCGATGCGCCAAGCGCCCGATTGCATTTTGATCGGCGAAATTCGCGACAAGGACACGATGTCCGCCGCCCTCGCCTATGGTCAAGCCGGCCACCTCGTGCTGGCGACCTTGCATGGAAACAACGCCTATCACGCGCTAAACCGAATCATTAGTTTTTACCCATTGGAAAGTCGTCCGGCGCTGCTGGCTGATTTGTCGACCACGATCAAGGCCATCATTTCGCAGCGCCTGCTCAAGGCGAAAAGAGGCGGCCGCGTGCCGGCGGCCGAAGTGTTGATTAACACCCGCCACGTTAGCGAATTGATCGAAAAAGGTCGGATCGACGAGATCAAGGAAGCGATGGAAAAAAGCTTGGCGCAAGGCTCCGTCACCTTCGAGCAAACGCTGTATCACCTGATTTGCACCGACGTCGTCACGCAGGAAGAAGCTTTGCAAAACGCTGATTCCGCCACCAATTTGTTGTGGTTGATCAACAACCAGGGGCGCCCCGAGCAAGAAGCCAAGGAAGAACGCGCGCCCGAGGTGGATACCGGCCCATCGTTTAGGGAATTCACCCTCGACGTGTGAACGCGGCAGAGCCGCTGTCGTTTAAACCCTCACGCGTCGCCCAACGCGTGTTCGCGCGTTCGGCAAAAAGGTCATGGTCGGATACTCTTGCGTGCAACGCATGACCGACTCATCACGTTTTTGCTTGCCTTGTATGTTGAAAGCCGCTTCAAATCCGACCCTCGCATTGACCGAGGCGCTCATCGCGCGCCCGTCCGTTACTCCCGCCGACCACGATTGCCAAACGCTGATCGCCGAACGCCTCTCGCGCATCGGCTTTCAATGCGAGACCTTTGCTAGTAACGGCGTGACGAATCTTTGGGCCCGACGTGGCTCGGCCCGGCCTTTGGTGGTGTTTGCTGGTCACACCGACGTGGTACCTACCGGTCCACGTGAAAAATGGAATTCCGATCCGTTTGTTCCCACGCATCGCGACGGTAAGTTGTACGGGCGTGGCGCGGCCGATATGAAAACCTCGCTCGCGGCGTTCGTGGTCGCGATTGAAGAATTCGTCGCGGCCAATCCTAATCATCCAGGCTCGATCGCGGTGTTATTCACATCGGACGAAGAAGGCCCAGCCACGCACGGCACGGTATTGGTGTGCGAAGCGCTGACCGCCCGTGGCGAGGCGATGGACTTTTGCATCGTCGGCGAGCCCACGTCGAGCGCGCGGCTTGGCGACACGATCAAGAATGGTCGGCGTGGTTCGTTGTCCGGCAAGTTGCTCGTGCGCGGCGTGCAAGGTCATGTCGCGTATCCGCAACTTGCGAAGAACCCAATTCATCTCGTCGCGCCAGCCATCGCCGAGTTAGCCGCGACGCAATGGGATCAAGGCAATGAGTTTTTCCCGCCCACCACGTTCCAATTCAGCAATATTCACGCAGGCACCGGCGCGACCAATGTGGTGCCAGGCGAATGCGTGCTCGATTTCAATTTCCGGTTCTCGACCGAGACAACCGCCGAAGCATTGAAGGCACGCGTTGCCGCCCTACTCGACCGCCACGGTTTGGATTGGCATATCGATTGGACATTAGGCGGCCTGCCGTTTCTCACGCCACGTGGTGCGTTGTCGCAAGCGTTAACCGAGGCGATCGAAGCCGAACTGGGTATGACGCCCGAGCTTTCCACCACCGGTGGTACGTCCGACGGCCGGTTCATCGCGCGGATTTGTCCGCAAGTGGTGGAGTTTGGTCCGCCAAACGCGAGCATTCATAAGATCGACGAGCACATCGCGCTTGCCGATGTCGAACCTCTAAAAAATATTTATCGCGGCGCGCTCGAGCGCTTGTTGGGATAACTCATGCTTAAGGAAGCACAATCGCGACTATCGACGGTACGCGACCTAATTCGTTACGCGGTGTCGCGTTTCACCGCGGCCAAGCTCGCGTTCGGCCATGGCAGCGGCACGGCGTATGACGAGGCGGTATACCTCGTACTGCATACCTTGAACTTGCCGCTCGACACGCTTGAGCCTTTTCTTGACGCGCACGCGCTAACGTCGGAAATCAATACCGTGCTGCATATGATCGAGCGGCGCGTCGAGCTGCGCGTGCCGGCCGCGTACCTCACGCACGAAGCCTGGCTTGGCGACTATCGCTTTTACGTCGATCAACGCGTCATCGTGCCGCGCAGCTTTATCGCCGAATTGTTGCGCGATCATCTCTCGCCTTGGGTTGAAGATGCCGATCGCGTAAACGATGTGCTTGAGCTCTGCACAGGTTCGGGCTGCTTGGCCATCATCGCGGCGGACATGTTTTCCAACGCGCGTGTCGATGCCGTGGATATTTCGAGCGACGCGCTCGCGGTCGCGACTCAAAACGTCGAAACCTATAAGTTGCAAGACCGCGTGCGGTTGATCGCCGGCGACTTGTTCGAGCCGCTCGAACGCAAGCGCTACGACCTCATCATCGCGAACCCACCTTACGTGCCCGACGATTCGATGGAGCGTTTGCCACAGGAATATCGCCACGAGCCGCGTTTGGCGCTCGCGGGCGGTGCCGATGGGCTCGACATCGTTCGCCGAATCATTCGTCAAGCGCGTGGTTGGCTTAATCGCGGTGGTGTGCTCGTCGTTGAAGTTGGACACGAACGCCCCGCCGTGGAGGCCGCCTTCCCGGACATGCGGTTCTCGTGGCTGACGACGAGTGCTGGCGACGATGCGGTCTTTCTCCTGACGCAAGACCAACTGCCCTAACTAAAACAACCACGTTGCGCAGTGATTCAATTTAAAAACCTCGCGCTGCGGCGCGGTCCGAAATTGTTGTTCTCGGGCGCCGAGCTGCAAATCTCACCTGGAGAGCGCGTCGGTCTCGTTGGGGATAACGGCACGGGCAAAAGCTCCCTATTCGCATTGCTGCGTGGGGAACTGTTGCCCGACGTTGGCGATGCGCTTTGGCCCGCGCGTTGGCGTATCGCGCACGTAGCCCAGCACGCGCCCGCCTCGAAACGCTCGGCGACCGAATTCGTGATCGATGGCGACGTCGAGCTGCGTGCGCTTGAAGCCGCGCTGGCCGACGCCGAGGCGCGTCATGACGGCCAGGCCGCCGGCGAATTGCACGCGCGATTAAGCGATCACGACGCCTACACGGCGCGCTCGCGCGCCGAAGTGCTGTTGCTTGGGCTTGGGTTTCGCAACGATCAACTTGAGGCTCCGGTGGATGCGTTTTCCGGCGGCTGGCGCATGCGTCTTGCGCTTGCGCAAACCTTGATGCGGCCCTCGGATTTGTTATTGCTTGACGAGCCGACCAACCACCTCGACCTCGACGCGATCGTCTGGCTAGAGGATTGGCTGCGCCGTTACGCGGGAACGATGATCGTGGTTTCGCACGATCGCGATTTCCTCGACGCCGTCGCGACAAGCATCGTGCATATCGATCAACAACGCTTGGTGCGTTATGGCGGCAACTACTCCGCCTTCGAGCACGAGCGCGCCTTGCAATCGGCGGTGCGGCAAAGCGCTTACGAGCGACAGCAAGACGAGATCGCGCGTTTGCAAAGCTTTATCGATCGATTCAAGGCCAAGGCCACCAAGGCCAAGCAGGCGCAAAGCCGCGTCAAGGCGCTTGAGCGCATGGAAAAACTCGCGCCCGCGCATGCCGATCGCGCTTTGCGGTTCTCGTTTGAAGCACCGCAGGCGAGCCCCGACCCGATGGTCGTCATCGAAAACGCCGCGTGCGGTTATGGCGACCGCGCGGTGTTAAGCGGTGTTCAACTCGAACTGCGGAGTGGCGAACGTATTGGATTGTTGGGCGCGAACGGTCAGGGTAAATCCACCTTCATTCGCTCGTTAGTGGGTGAACTGCCGTGGCTAAGTGGTCGCATGCGCGCGGGTAAGGGATTGGCGATTGGCTATTTCGCGCAATACGCGATTGAAACCTTGGACGCGGTCGACACGCCATTAAGTTATCTCGCGCGCATCGCCAAAACCTGTACGCCAAACGCACGCGAACAAGAGCTGCGCGATTTTCTCGGCCGGTTTCAATTTGGTGGCGATGCGGCCATGGCGCCAATCGGGCCGTTTTCGGGTGGAGAAAAAGCGCGTTTGGCGTTGGCCGCCATCGTGTACCAACGCCCTAACCTGTTGCTGTTGGATGAGCCGACCAATCACCTCGACCTTGAAACGCGCGAAGCACTTACGTTGGCGTTGGCAAGCTTCGATGGATCGCTCATCGTCGTATCGCACGATCGGCATTTGTTGCGGTCCACGGCCGATCGTTTTTTACTCGTCGCCGACGGGGGCTTAAGCGAGTACGACGGCGACCTCGACGATTATCGGAATTGGCTTTTGCAACGCGCGAATGAACGGCGCCGCTCCAGCACCACGCAAGACGTGCCGAAGGCGAATATTCGTGGCGTGTCGCGACGAGAGGAAGCGGCCGAGCGGCGACGGTTAAGCGAACTAAAAAAACCAATCGAGCGCGAAATCAGCAAACTCGAAGCGTCGATGGCGCGTCTCGAACAACGCATCGCCGATCTCGATACAGCCTTGCTCGACCCGGCCCTTCCGCAGCAGCCTGGTCAGCGCGATCGTTACGTTGCATTGATGAAAGAACGCGCTGAATGCGCGGCGGAATTGGCAGCGTGCGAAGAAGCGTGGCTTGAACGACAAGAAGCGCTTGAATTGGTTCGGGTCGGCGACTAAGCGTTAATGCAAACGATAAGCGTCGTATCCGGTTTTTAAGATGAGCGCGCTGACCACGAGGATGAAAATCACGCGCACGAACGCCGACCCGTGCTTAAGCGCCAACCGCGTGCCAAGCAAGCTACCGACGATATTCGCAACAGCCAATATCGCCACGTACTTCCACAAGATGAGTCCCTTGATGGCGAATAAGGTTAGTGCCGCGACGTTGGTGGCGGTATTCATCAGCTTGGCCGATGCCGACGCGTGCAAGAAGTCATAACCCAGCACGCGCACGAACACGAACACAAAAAAGCTGCCGACGCCGGGACCGAAGAATCCATCGTAAAAACCAATGAGTAAGCCTGCCGTGGTCGCCGCGATGCGTTCGCCTCGTTGGCCAAACCGTGGCGCATGTTGATGGCCTAAGTCTTTTTTAACGAGGGTATAGGCCAAGACGGCGAGCAGCACGAACGGCAGCGCGGTGCGCAACACGTCGTTGGGCACGATGGTGACCGTCCACGCACCCAGGAAACTGCCAAACAGACCCGCGCACGCGGCGGGTGCGAGCGCATGCCAGTTCAATCGAACGCGACGACTGAATTGAATGGTTGCGATCGAGGTACCGCACACGCCCGCGCTTTTACTAAGCGCGAGCAACGCCGCGGGCGGCGAATTAGGAAAAAGCGCGAACAACGACGGCAGCAACACCAACCCGCCTCCGCCAACGATCGCGTCGATAAAGCCCGCCAAAAGCGAGGCGGCGGTCATCAAAATGAGTTCCATGGAAATCGTTATGCCGCTTGCGCGAGCTGCCCGAGCTCGACGGTGCGATCCACCGCGCGTACGGTTTCGGGGCGATGACTCACGATGACGATGCCCAACCCCATGGCGCGCAATTGCGTGGTGATGCGTTGTTCGCGAGCGAGGTCGAGTTGATCAAAGGTTTCGTCGAGAAAGAGGATGCGCGGCTTGCGATACAAGGCCCGCGCGAGCAATACCCGTTGCTTTTGGCCGCCCGATAGCGCCGTGCCCAAGCTGCCGACGATGGTGTTGTATTGCATCGGCATGGCTTCGATTTCGTCGGCGATCATCGCCAAGCGCGCGCATTCGCGCACGCGTTCGGGATCGTGCTGTGGATCGAAAAAACTAATGTTGTCCTCGATGGTGCCGACGAACAAATGATCGTCTTGCATGACCACGCCCACGCACGCCCGGTATTGCGCGCCATCCCATTCGCGCACGTCGCGACGATCGGCGGTGAGTACGCCCTCTGTACGGTCGAGTAACCCGACGAGAAGCTTGACGAGCGTGCTTTTGCCGCAGCCCGAGGGCCCGACGATCGCGACCAGTTCTCCAGGCTTGACGCTGAAGTCGATTCCGCGAAACACAAACCCCTCGATGCCGTAGCGATAGCCGAGATCGCGTCCTTCCAACACGAATGCCGGTGGCGTGCTGGGTACGTTCATTGACGGCAGCGGTTCGGCTTGTGCCAGTGCGATGTCGGCGATACGTTCGGCATGCAAGTCGAGCATGCGAAATTCAATCGACTTATCGACAAGATTGTTGGTGCGGGTCATGAACAACAGCTTGAAGCCGATGAATCCATAAAGCATGCCGATCGATAGCTGACCGCCGATTACAAGCCAGGCGCCAGCCCACACGACCGCGACGTTTTCAAGCGCGAAGACCAACGAATGCAAGGTGCGATGCCAGATCGCTAGATGTTGAACCCGTACGTCGGCGTTGGTTTGCGCCACGACTAAATTCAGATACGACGAGCGCCGCTCGCGTTCGCGTAGGTTGAGCTTGATGGCCATCATGCCGCGCAACGTCTCGATGAAATGCGTGCTGGCCTTGGCTTCATGCACAAGCTTTTCGTCGGTGGCGCGTCGTTGCGGGCCGTAGAGCAGCCACCGCACGAGGCCATACCCGCCCGCGGCCACCACCACGATCGCGGTTAACGTCAATGAATACCAAGCCATCAACGCAAGCGTGAGCAGCACCATCACGCCGTCGATCATGCTTTCCAAGAACGTCAACGTGAGCGTGCGCTGAATCGCATCCACGCTGCGAAAGCGCGAGACGATGTCGCCAATGTGGCGCTTCTCGAACCATGACAACGGCAATCGCAGCAGTTGACCAAAGAGCGTGTCGAGCATGCGTAAGTTAAGCGTGGTGCTTAGGTACACGCCCAACCACGCGCGGATGCCAACAACGGCCGCCGAAACCACCGCGAGCCCGGCGAAGCCAATGCCCAGCACTGTGAGTAAGTCGGTATCGCGACCAACCACCACGCGATCGACCACGATTTGCAAGAAGAACGGCGCCGCGATCGACAACACTTCCAGCACCAATGACAACAGCAGTACTTGCGTAATCGCGCCGGTCATCGTGCGTACGTTGCCCACGAGTTGCCAGGCGCTAAAGCGTTTGCGTTCGTCGCGCGCGGTGAAGTCACTGGTGGGTGACAACTCCATGGCGACGCCGGTGAAATGACCAGACGCCTCGGAAAGCGTCATGACACGTCGACCTTGCGCCGGGTCGTGCACCACCAGCCGATTGCCCTTTACCTTGGTAAGAACCACGAAATGGTTCATATCCCAATGCAAGATGGCGGGTAAGCGCAGGCGGTCGAGATGTTCGAGCGAAACCTTTACCCCACGCGCCGATAAATCCATCGTCTCGGCGATCGCGGCGATGTGCTTGAGCGTTACGCCCTTCATCGACGGCGCAAGGCGCATGCGCATGGCGGCCAAGTCCGTGCGAAACCCGTGGTACGACGCGACCATCGCCACGCACGCGACGCCGCACTCGGGCGCTTCGGTTTGCAAAATCAACGGCACGCGCCGGCTCGTCGTACTCATCGAAAACGTTCCCGAAGACCTAATACCGGCTCAAACAACCATTCGATGACACGCCGCCGTTCAAGCAAGATGTCGGCGTTGACAAGCATGCCGACCCGTAGCGGAAACGATTGGTTGTTCGACACGATGATTTGTTGGTCGAGCTCCACGTCGACGCGATACACCGGCTCGCGCGCCACGATGGGGCCCACGCGTTCGCCCGCCGACCACACGGTGCGCCCCACCGACATCACCTTGCCGCGGTGCTGCCCAAACCGTTGAAACGGAAAGGCTTCGTAGCGAAGCACCACGACCTGTCCAGGCTGAATAAAGCCGATCGCGCGCGTGGGCACCAGTAGCTCGGCATGCAATGCGCTGCCTGTCGGAACAACGGTGGCCACGGCCGTATCGGCGCTAACCGATTGGCCTTGCGATAAGGCGATGTTGGTGACCGTTCCTGGCATGGGCGCGCGAATGATGGTTTCGCGTTGCGCCTCGCGTTCGACCAACCCTTGTTGCACGGTACTGAGTTCGCGTTGCAGCGAATCCACTTGCGCGCGCGCCTTGGTCAGTATCGTGGGCTCCTCGGCTTGCGCCGCGCGTAAATCGCGTTCAATCACGCTGCGTTGCCGACGCAGGCTTTCTAGTTTGACTTGCTGGTCGATCACGTCGTCGCGCCGTTGTTGCGCGACTAAGTCGGAGACGAAACGATCGTGAGCCAGGCGTTTGTAGCGATCGAACAATTCCTGCGCCGATTGCACGCGCTGCTGTTGCAGCTTGATCTCCCGATCGAACTGAACGAGCTCCTTGCGTAAATCATCCATACGCTTGCGCAATTGTTCGGATTGTTGGGCGCCAAGCAAACGCGCTTGTTCTTGCTCGCGCGTTAAAACCGTCATGCGCGTATTCATCTCGCGCGCAACAAGCTCAGACGCGGTGGAGCCCGACGTGGTCGATCGGTCAAAGGTAATGCGTGCGATCGGCGAGCCCATCGCCACCTCGGCGCCCTCCTTCACATAAAGCTCGGCGATGGTGCCGGCTTCGGGCACCTGAAGTTTGGCCGCGCCGGTATTGAGTTCGAGAAAGCCATCGACGCGTTCACGCCGCGCGTACTCACCCCGCACCAAAAAAACGATGAGCCCGATCGCGCATGTCAACGCCAAACAGGTGAAGACCCAAAGCGGCACCGGGCGAACGAGCGATACCTCGCCGAACAACTTATCGCGCTGCGCGTCGATCGCCTCCTGACGAAACAACGCGCGAATCGGATCGCGGGAGGGAGATTCGGGAGTTGAGTCGGGCACGAGGAGCGCACTACACGGGCATTTTGGGTGGCGTATTGTGCAGCACGGCCATGCGCTTACAGGGCATTACTTACCCGATTGGGGGTATCCCTAATCCATGTCGGGCGCGTCGAGCATTTCATTCGCTTGTGGGCCCGGTAATGCTTGTACGCCGCGTAAACGCCGCGCGATCGTCGTTGTCTTGCCGCGCGCTTTTTGCATCGTGTTCAACACCGTTTGAAGTTGCGATTCGCTCTTTTCGAGGATTTCGCCAAACTTGCCGAACTCGGTTTTGACGGCGCCCAGCAATGTCCACACCTCGCTCGATCGTTTTTCGATCGCCAATGTTCTAAAGCCCATTTGCAGCGCGTTAAGCATCGCGCTCAACGTGGTGGGCCCGGCCACCGTCACGCGAAACCGGCGTTGCAGTTCATCGAACAATCCGGGCCTGCGCAGCACCTCGGCATACAACCCTTCGGTGGGAACGAAAAGAATCGCGAAGTCGGTCGTATGCGGCGGTTCGAGGTATTTCTCCGCGATGGTTTTGGCTTCGAGTCGAATGCGCGCTTCCAAGGCCTTGGCCGCGGCTTCCATGCCGGCGACGTCGGCCGCTTCGTGCGCGGCGAGCAATCGTTCGTAATCCTCGACTGGAAACTTCGCGTCGATCGGCATGCGCAAGGGTTGATCGGCGTGCGGACCGGGCATGCGTACCGCGAACTCCACGCGTTCATTGGAACCGGGTCGAGTCACGACGTTGCGTTCGTATTGTTCGGGCGTGAGTAGGTTTTCCAGCAGCGTGGCCAATTGCACTTCGCCAAAGGCGCCGCGCGTTTTCACATTCGTCAACACGCGCTTTAAGTCGCCCACGCCTTGCGCGAGCGAATGCATTTCGCCTAAGCCGCGTTGCACAGCTTCGAGTCGTTCGCTGACTAAGCGAAACGATTCGCCAAGCCGTTGTTCAAGCGTGGCATGCAGTTTCTCGTCGACCGTGCGGCGCATCTCGTCGAGCTTGGCGGCGTTGTCGGTCTGCAAGGCGGCGATCTTTTGTTCGAGCGTGGCGCGAATCTCACCAAGCCGACGTTCGTTCGCCTCGGTCAACTCGCGAATGCGTGATTGCTGTTGTTCGCCAAACCGCGCGAGTTGCAAGCCAAACGCATCGATCTGTTGGTTTTGTAATTGCACATTGGTCGCGAGTTGCGCGTTAAGCGACTGCGCCACGCGTTCCAAGGTTTGGCCAAGTTCGGTGCGTTGGCCTTGCGCGCTTTGAGCGATCGCGTCGCGTAACTCGCGCTCGGTACGTTCTTGCGCGCGCTCGAATGCTTCCAAGCGCGGCGCGAGCAAGGCATCGGCCGAAGCGTTTCGCGAACGAAACACCAGCACCAGCTGCAAGGCAACGACCGCGATCAACGCGACGAGAATAAGAATGGGAAATAAAGCGTCAGTCATGAGAACTTAGGCCGCGTGCGAGCACCACGCTCACATCGGCGAGGCCAGGCGAAGTCGGCGAGTATCGCACCGAGACGGACCAGTCTTCGCGCACGAAGCGCTCGGGTGTTTCCGACTTCCACCCCTGAGCTTCCAAGGCTGGAGTAAGCCGCGCCAACAACGTTTCGCGATTATCGAAACTTAGGTATCGACAGGCATATCGGCGAGTCGTGCCACGGTGCATGACCTCGCATCCATCCTCGACGGGCTTAAGCGTGGACGGCAACGGCAGCGCGCGATACCGCTCGGGCATGACGGCCACAGGTAAACGGTCGGTTCGCCGTTCAAACCCAAGCCTGACACCCAACACGACGATGACGAGCGCAGCCAAGGCGGGAACGACCCATCGAAGCACGCGAAACAATCGGCCACGCGTCATTCATCAGCCCGGTTGCGCATCCAGTCGGCCGTGCCGGCAAAGGCTTCGGTAAGGCGTGCGCGTAAGTCGTCGGGAATATCCAGTTCATGCATAGCGATTTGCATGCATGCTAGCCATTGATCGCGCTCAAGACTGCCGATCGAATACGGTAGATGCCGAGCGCGCAAACGAGGATGTCCAAAGCGTTCAACGAAATGGTCGGGCCCGCCAAGCCAGCCGCATAAGAACCAAAATAATTTATCGCGCGAACCGTCAAGCGACGTGGGATGCAAGGCACGCAATGAAACGAAGCGCGGATCAAGCTCCATGACGTCGTAAAACCGATCAACGAGCTGTCGAACGCCAGGTTCGCCGCCGAGCGCATCAAAGGCGGTGGCGGGCGACGCGGAGGGTAAGTCTTGCATGAGGGATGGCAATGCGACGGGAAATGAATCCAGTCGCATTGTCGCATCGGCTTTAGCGATCGTTCAAAGAAACGCCATTACCACCCGATATCGCGTAGCAATTCAAGCGTGAGGTCATACGGCGCGGAAACCGCGATGCGTTGATCGCTATTGAGGAAAGGTTCCATCAACAAGTTAGGCCGCGCGCTGGTGTCGTAGTGCGAGATCGAGGAACCCACTTGAACCGGATTCGACGTGTACAAATACACGCGCTGCAAATAGTCCGCTCCCGCGAGTTTAAATTTATTTTCAAACAGCACGGCGATTGGTAGATACGTCGACGCGCTGCTAGCGATGGACGCCTTGATTTGCGCACCGTCGTCGCGCGTTACGCGGACCGATGGGATGTCGATGGTGGAGTCGCTGCCGCCAAGGTCCGGCGGGGGCGATAAGAGCGTGTTGTCGACGATGATCACCGCTTTTGCACCGGCGACTTGCGCGTTCTTCACCTTTTCGGTGTAGGTACATCCACCACCTCGATCAATCACCGCGACCTTGCCCGCCACGTTTTCGGCATTGGTTTGATTAAGCGGCGAGCAGGCAAAGCCTCGGCCATCGAATTGATCCACGACTTGCGCCAAGGGTGCCGCGATTGCTTCCTTGGTGATGGGCGGACCAAATTGCGCCAACCCAATTAAGTAAAACCGATTAAGCCCAGGGCCGAATAAAAAAAGCTCTGGCGTTCCGCGGTCGAGCACGCGCGGCGCGGCGCGCTGAACGTGTTTGCCGCTCCATGCGAGGTTTCGCGGAATGATCGCCGACTGCTTGCGCTCATCCGACGTCATGTCGGCCCAGGTTTTATTAAACGTGTTGTCGTAAAGGTGGTAATCCCATATCGACGGTTGAGGTTGTTCGGGCGCGCCAAACAATTCGCCATTCGATTCATCGGTGAAGGTGGCGAACCCCAGGCCGTGCCCTACTTCGTGCAATACGGTGGTTAGTAAATCGATTCGCGTGCCGGCTTGGCCGTCCAGTCCGAGATAAAACGAGGTGTTGGCTAAACAATCCGGCTTTCCAAGGTTGCCGTTGAAGAAGGCGATGATGTCCAGATCGCTTCCGTCGGGTTGTGTGTCGGCGAATAAGTCCACGCCCGCAATCTTGTTGGCTAGGGCCGACGGATACCAAGACCGTGGCCGCGCGCCTTCAAAATCGGTCCACACCGTAATCGAACCCGCCGCGCCTAAAACGCCGCGATCTACTTGACATGGCAACGGCTGAAAAAAGGAAAGCACGCTAATCGGTACATCCGACTTTAATTTACGACCCCAAATACTTGCGACGGTTTTAAAAACATTAAGCCGTTGTTCGCCCAAGGTAGTGCCGTCGTTGCCACCCACCGGCGCGGCTGGCGTGGGGTCGTTGAATCCGATTCCGGGAGGATCGCCATTGACGATGATGATCTCGGCGGCGCTTGCCAGATTCGTCAACGCGATTAACGCAACGCCAGCACTTAAACGCCGTAATGCGCTCGTCCATCGATTACTTGACATCGACGCCTCCCTGCATGGAAGACGTTGCGTTGGCCCACTGCCGCAAGCCCGATTCACCGGTTACGCAATCTCGTTCAAGTTCGCCGTTTTTTCCAACGCGTACGACGGTGTAGTTCAGCCGATTGGCATCCAGCACACGGCCTTTTGCCATGGCGCCTGAATAAATGACGCCTTGCGGTTTGGGCATGGCTGCTTGTACCGCCTCATTGCGAAGCATGGCGGCACGCGCGGTGGCGCGAACGGCTTGCGCATTGGTTTGTAAGTTGTCGTGTTCCATCGGCCGAACATGGCCTGTAAGTCGATCGACGGCGACACTTTGAGCATACGAGGCGCCTATTCCAACCCAGGCCACGCCGACGGCGACGGCCGCTTTGCGAAAGAGCGCATAACCTAACGAATTAATTACCACGATCTCTCCCTAAATAAAGTGCGCGCCTCACACGCCCAAGCGCTTGTGAGTCATACGCGCCGCGCCATAGGGAGCAGATATTAGGCCGCGCTTTTTTAAAATTTAGTCAGTTCATCAAACGCTTTCGCGCAAGGTGGCTAATGGGGGATGGTTCAACACATGACGCAAACCAACCCAGCCGCCGATAAGTGCAATGGCCGCGCCGCCGGCCACTCCGATTAAAACGCTCCATCCGTTAATCGGCATTTCAAACGCGAACGCGTGGCGCGCAAGCGCTTGTCCGATCGCGATCGCACCCAGGGACGCAAGCAAACCCGCCAACGCGCCGATCAATGCAAATTCGATTACATGCGCGAACGTTAATTGGGGGCGCGATGCGCCTAATGCGCGCAGCAACCCGCTTTCTCGTACACGCTCATCGCGTGTTGAAGCCAGTGCGGCATACAACACCAACACACCCGCGGCGAGTGTGAACAAAAACAAAAACTCGACCGCCGCCACCACTTGATCAAGCACGGTTTGTACTTGTCTTAGGATCGCGCCGGTATCGACTAAGGTGATGTTGGGAAATTGCGCGACGAGCTGCGGCCCAATATCGCGATCGGCCGGCATGCGAAAACTCGTGATCAAGCTTTGTTGAAGCGGTTCAAGCAATTTAGGCGGAAAGATCACGAAGAAATTGACCTTGAACGAATTCCACTCCACCTTGCGCACCGACGAAATCTTGGCGCTCACGGTTTGCCCGGCGATATCGAAGGCCAGTGAATCGCCCAGCTTGAGCCCCAGCTCCTTGAGCAACCCCTCTTCCACTGAAATTTCATCCGCGTCAGGTTTGAACCAACGTCCGGCCACGATGCGGTTGTGACTTGGCGCGTCGCTCATATAACTTAGGTTGAATTCGCGATCGACTAAGCGTCTCGCCCGTCCGTCGAAATCATCGAGATTCACCGGTCGTTCATTAATCCCCACGAGCCGGCCACGCACCATTGGCAGAAGGTTTTGCGCGGGCAGTCCGTTGTTTATTAAAAATGCGTTGAAGGCTTCGCGCTGATCGGGTTGTATGTTGATCACGAAACGATTCGGCGCGTCGGCCGGAGCCGAGGCGCGCCATCCTTCGATTAAATCGGTGCGTGTTAACGTGAGCAGCAACAAGGCCATCAGCCCAATCGAAAGCGCCACGACTTGAATGACGGTGGACATGGGGCGTCGCGTCGCACCCGCGAGTGCGAAGCGCAACACTACCGAGCGAGCGGCCAGTCGACGACGTAGCGGCGTGGATAAGCGAAGAACGCCATACGCCACGGCGGCAAAAACAACGAAGCCGACGACAAAGCCGCCTCCGGCGATCAGCCCAAGCTTCAAGTCGCCAGCGAACCACAGCAACAGCGCGAGAAACGCGATCAGTCCTAATCCCCAAGTGGCTAGCGCGGGTACGGTTGGATGACCTAAATCCCGGCGCAGGACTCGCAAGGGCGAGACGCGCCGTAGCTGCATGAGAGGCGGCACCGCGAATCCGATCAACAACAAGCTACCCGTCACCACGCCTTGCAAGGCGGGACGCCACGACGGCGCGGGAAGCGTTGGCGTGCGCATCACGCCGCCTAACCATTCGATCAACCCAAAATGCGC
>DASTRU010000117.1:0-4202 GCA_035761045.1 Burkholderiaceae bacterium
CTGTTTCCTAATCAATTCGTGAACGCGCAACTTCTGCTCGACACCATCGAGAACGCCTTAGTCATTCCATCGTCGGCCGTGCAACGCGGTTCGCAAGGATTATTCGTCTACGCCTTAAAGCCCGATGGCCAAACCGTCACGATCAAACCCGTAAAGCTTGGCGCAAGCGACGGCGATCGCATCGCGGTGTTGGAAGGCTTAGCGCTTGGCGACCGCGTCGTGACCGACGGCACCGATCGTTTGCGCGAAGGCGCGCGCGTGGACATTGCGGATCGCGCGACCACCAACAACACCACGGGCGGGCGTCCTCGGCGCGCGCCTTCGCCATGAATCCCTCGCGCTTATTCATTCTGCGGCCCGTCGCCACGGCCTTGTTGATGGTCGCGGTCATGCTCGCGGGCTTGGTCGCGTACCGGCAATTGCCGCAGTCGGCGTTACCGCAAGTTGATTACCCGACGATTCAAGTGACGACGCTTTATCCGGGTGCGAGTCCGGACGTGGTGACTTCGTCGATCACCGCGCCGCTCGAACGGCAGTTTGGACAAATGCCCGGGCTCGCGCAGATGTGGTCGGCCAGTTCGGGCGGTGCGTCGACCATCACCTTGCGCTTCGAGCTTTCCATGGCGCTCGACGTGGCAGAACAGCAGGTTCAAGCGGCGATCAACGCGGCCGCGAGTTTGTTGCCCGCCGACTTACCCGCGCCGCCCGTATATAGCAAGGTGAATCCGGCCGACGCGCCCATTCTCACGATGGCGCTGACCTCGCCGACGTTACCGTTGACGCGCGTGCAAGACCTGGCGGACACCCGTCTTGCGCAACGCATTTCGCAGTTGCCCGGCGTGGGCCTCGTGACCTTGTCGGGCGGACAAAAACCAGCGGTGCGCGTGCAAGTCAATCCGCGCGCGATCGCGTCGCTTGGTTTGTCGATGGACGATGTACGCACCGCGATCGCCAATCAAAACGTCAACTTAGCCAAGGGCAGTTTCGATGGCCCCGAGCGCGCGTCCACCTTGGATGCGAACGATCAACTCCGTTCGCCCGAGGAGTATCGCAAGCTGGTGGTCGCCTATAAGAACGGCGCGCCGATACGACTAAGCGATATCGCCTCGGTGGTGGACGACGCGGAGAACGTCAAGCTCGCGGCGTGGGCCAACGATCAGCCAGGCATCGTCATCAACATTCAACGCCAGCCGGGCGCCAACGTCATCGAAACCGTCGATCGCGTTCAAGCCTTGTTGCCGTCGTTGCGCGCCGCCCTGCCCGCCTCGGTGGACTTAACCGTATTGACCGATCGCACGACGACGATTCGCGCCTCGGTGCACGACGTGCAAATCGAACTGATGTTCGCGATCTCGCTCGTGGTGATGGTGATTTTTCTGTTCCTAAGGAGCGTGCCCGCGACCGTCATCCCGAGCGTGGCGGTGCCGTTATCGATCGTCGGCACTTTTGGCGTGATGTATTTGGCCGGTTTCAGCATCAACAACCTCACCTTGATGGCGTTGACCATCGCCACCGGTTTCGTCGTTGACGATGCGATCGTGGTGATTGAAAACATCGCGCGCTACATCGAAGAAGGCGAATCGCCATTCGAAGCCGCGCTCAAGGGATCGAAGCAAATTGGCTTCACCATCATCTCGCTCACGATTTCCTTAGTCGCGGTGTTGATTCCCCTGCTCTTCATGGGCGATGTCGTGGGACGGTTATTCCGCGAATTCGCGATCACGCTGGCGGTTGCGATTTTGATTTCCGCCGTAGTCTCGTTGACCTTGACACCGATGATGTGCGCGCGGCTACTCAAGCACGAGGATCCGGCCACGCATGGACGCTGGTGGCATGCGATCGGCAACGCGTTCGACGCCGTCATCGCGCGTTACGCGGTGGCCTTGCGTTGGGTGCTCGCGCATCAACGACTGACGTTGTTGGTGGCGATCGGCACCTTGGTGCTGACGGTGCTGTTGTATGTCGTCGTGCCCAAGGGATTCTTCCCGCAGCAAGATACGGGCGTCGTGCAAGGCATTACCGAAGCGCCGCAATCGGTGTCGTTTAGCGCGATGTCCGAACGCCAACAAGCGCTTGCCCAAGCGTTGTTGCAAGACCCGGCGGTGGCGAGCTTGTCGTCGTTCGTCGGTATCGATGGGACGAACACGACGCTTAATAGCGGTCGCTTGTTGATCAACCTCAAACCCTTGGCCGAGCGCGATCGACTCAAGACGGTGTTGGCGCGCTTGCAAGACCGCGCGCGTGGCGTTCCAGGCATCGCGCTTTATTTGCAGCCCTTGCAAGACTTAACGATCGAGGACCGCGTTAGCCGCACGCAATATCAGTTCACCTTGGATTCCTCCAAACCCGAGGACTTAGACATTTGGGTGCCACGCTTAATCGAACGATTACGCGCGCTGCCGCAATTGCGAGACGTGACGAGCGATTTGCAAAACCAAGGCTTGCAAGCGTTCGTGGAGATTGATCGCGATACCGCTTCGCGCTTGGGCGTATCGGTCACGGCGATCGACAACGCGCTGTACAACGCGTTTGGCCAGCGCTTGGTGTCGACGATTTTCACGCAGTCGAGTCAGTACCGCGTCGTATTGGAAGCGGCGCCCCGGTTTCAACAAGGCCTCGCGGCCATCGAGCAGCTATACGTGCCCGGCGCCGATGGCACGCAAGTGCCGTTGTCGGCCGTGGCGCGCGTGGTTGAACGCAACGCGCCTTTGGTGATTCAACATCTCGCGCAGTTTCCAGCGACGACGGTGTCGTTCAATCTCGCGCCTGGCGCTTCATTAGGCGAAGCGGTCGAAGCGATTCGCGCGGTGCAGCGCGACTTGAACCTCCCCGCGTCGATGCGTACTGAATTTCAAGGCGCGGCGCTCGCGTTCGAAGCCGCGCTGTCCAATCAGTTATGGCTGATTCTCGCGGCCATCGTCACGATGTACATCGTGCTGGGCGTGCTGTATGAAAGTTATATCCATCCCATCACGATTCTTTCCACCTTGCCGTCCGCGGGCATCGGCGCCCTGCTTGCGCTGCTGCTCACGGGCAATGACTTAGGCGTGATCGCGATCATCGGCATCGTGCTGCTGATCGGCATCGTGAAGAAGAACGCGATTTTGATGATCGACTTCGCGCTCGATGCGCAACGTCATCAAGGCCTGCCACCGCGCGAGGCTATCTACCAAGCATGCCTATTGCGCTTTCGGCCAATTCTCATGACGACCATGGCGGCGTTGCTTGGCGCATTGCCATTGATGCTTGGCAGTGGCGTCGGATCGGAATTACGGCATCCATTAGGGGTGACGATGGTGGGCGGCTTGATCGCGAGTCAGTTGCTTACCTTGTTCACCACGCCAGTGGTGTACTTAGCCTTCGATCGGTTGTCGCGTCGCGTTGGTGATTGGCGCCAACGGCGTGGATGGGTGGGAGACGCGCCGTGAATATCTCCGCGCCGTTCATCGCACGGCCGGTGGCCACCGTATTGCTGACGTTGGCGATCGCGCTGGCGGGCTTGGTGGCGTTTCGATTGCTGCCAGTCGCGCCGTTGCCGCAAGTGGACTTCCCCACGATTTCGGTACAAGCCAGCTTGCCGGGCGCCAGCCCCGAAACGATGGCGGCAACGGTGGCCACGCCACTAGAACGCGCCTTGGGTCGCATCGCGGGCGTAAGCGAAATGACGTCGTCGAGCAGCCAAGGCTCGACACGCATCATTTTGCAATTCGACCTCGATAAAAACATCGATAACGCGGCGCGCGAAGTCCAAGCGGCGATCAACGCGGCGCGCGGCACCTTACCCACGAGCCTGCCGAATAATCCGACGTACCGAAAGGTGAATCCTGCCGATTCGCCGATCATGATCATCGCCCTAACGTCCGAATCGTTCACGCGCGGGCAGATGTACGACGTGGCTTCGACCGTGCTCGCGCAACGCCTTTCGCAAGTGCCGGGCGTAGGCCAAGTGGATGTGGGCGGTGGTGCCTTGCCCGCGGTGCGCGTGCAACTTAATTTGCCGGCGCTAAACCGCGCGGGCATCGCGCTGTCGGACGTGCGCAACGCGATCGCGGCAAGCAACGCCAATCGCCCGAAGGGCGCGGTGGAGGACGATGAACGTCGGTGGCAAATTGGCGCGAACGATCAAGCCAAGAAGGCGGCTGACTATATTCCCTTAGTCATTAGTTATCGCAATGGCGCGGCCGTGCGCTTGGGCGATGTCG
>DASTRU010000118.1:0-4064 GCA_035761045.1 Burkholderiaceae bacterium
CGACGACGGCGGCGGGTATGAATCGGCCCCCGCGCCACGCTCGGGCGGCGGTGCAAGCCGGTCGTCGGCGCCACCGGCCGCGCGCCAACCAGCGAAGTCGTCCACCGGCTTCGACGACATGGACGACGACATCCCGTTCTAACGGGTAATTCGCGCGTTTGGGCGCGCCGGGATAGACATCGTTCACGTCCCTCGCGGGATCAGGTCCCGCCTGATCCTAGAGTGTCATTGGTCGGGGTAGCGTTTCACCAAAATGAGCGCGAGCCCCTCCTCCATGACCAATTCCACGACCCGCCAGTCAGTGGCGGACGGTCTTTCCTTTCCGCTTTGGAAAGGCGGCTCGCGTCCCCGTGGCATGGGCTTAAGCGCGCGTGTCGCGTTGGGAACGGCGGCGCTGTTGTTCGTCGCCTCGTTCGTCATCATCGCCATCGCGTTGTGGCGGCTCGAGAACGAGATGACGGCCGTCATCAGCAATCAGCAATCGGCCTTGCTTCAGCAAACGGCCGACCACCTTGCGCAACGCTTGCAAACACGGCGCGCGGTCATGGCCGCGTTGGCGCGTCGGATCGCGCATCAACGAATCACGACACCCGCGGCGCTGCATGCCTTCATCGAACAGCAAGAAAGCACGGGCGTGCTGTTCGACGACTTCATCGTCACCAATGCCAATGGCGACGTGCTGTCGCGCCTACGCGGCTTGAATGCGCCGATCAATGTCAGCGACCGCAACTACTTCAAGCGCACCTTGGAAAGCCGCACCTCGTTCGTCTCGGAGCCGGTGTACAGCCGCGCGTCGGGCGAGGCGGTCATGGTCTTGAGCGAGCCGGTGTTTGATTTAGACGAACGTCTCGTCTTCGTATTGCTTGGAAGCATCAGCCTGGAAAGCCGCAATTTCCTCTCGCAAATCGGTCGCCGCGTGGGCGACGGCGGCTACCAGTACTTAATGACGACCGACGGCGTGTATGTCGCGCACCCCAACCAAGGTTTGGTTCTGCAAAGCGTCGATCGCACTCTCGATCCCAACCTCGCGCAACTGCGCGCGCTTGCCGGCTTCGAAGGCACGATCACCACGACGCAAGCCACCGTCACCTTCAAACGCATCGACGACACGCCGTGGATCGCCGCGGCCGTCACGCCCGCGAGCGAGGTGCAAGCGCCGATATTGGCTTTGCGTCGCCAAGCCTTCGCCATCGCGGCGGCGTTCGCGGCGCTGCTCATGCCGCTGGCGTGGTGGATCACGCGACATCAAATGCGTCCGCTCGTCGCGCTGCGCGACCGCATTCGCCGCATGCGGCGCGATTTAATGATCGAGATCGACGATGCCCCGCAAGGCGGCGGCGAGTTAGGCGATCTCTCGCGCGAATTCGTCGAACTCATGCGCGAACGCCGATACGCCGAACAAGGCCTGCGCCAGCAACGCGCGTTGCTGCAATCGGTCAACGACGCGCTACCGCTCGGGCTCTTTCATTGCGACCCGCACGGCCAATGCATCTACGTCAACCACACCTACGAACGCATTACCGGCCTGACGAGCGAGCAATGCATGGGCGAAGGATGGGTCAAGGCGGTGCATGCGGACGACCGCGCCGCGTTGTTCAAGCGCTGGAATCACTTTACGCAGCACGGGCATGTGTACAACGGCGAGCATCGGATGGTGCGTCCCGACGGCTCGATGAGCTGGGTATCGGTTCACGCGGCGCCGATCATGATCGACAACGCCTTGCACGGCTACGTGGGCAGCGTCGAAGACATCACCGCGCGCCGCGAAGCCGATCGCGCCTTGCGCGCGAGCGAGCTGCGCGTGCGCACGATCACCGACGCGCTGCCGGTGCTGGTGGGTTTCTTCGATGCCGCGCAACGCTACCGCTTCGTTAACCGCGCGTACGAACGTTGGTTTGATCGACCCGCCGACGACATCGTCGGCAACACGATTTGCGAGCTTATGGGCGAAGCGCAATACCGACCCATCGAGCGTTACATCACGCGCGCGCTCGCGGGCGAATGCGTGATCTACGACCGTGAATTCGGCGCCAACGAAACATGGCAGTGCCAGGAATGCACGCTCATTCCGCAGTTCGACGAAGACGGCGCCACCGTGCTGGGCTGCCACGTCATGACCCGCGACGTGACCGCCGCCAAGCTCGAAGAGCGACGCCTGGCCCGCTTGGCCGAAATCGATTCATTGACCGGACTCGCGAACCGCGCCGGCTTCGACGCGCATTTAAGCGGCGCGCTTCGCCGCAGCCGCGAAACGGAGCGATTCACTGCGTTGATGTATCTCGACCTCGACCGCTTCAAATCCATCAACGACACCTGGGGCCACGGCGCCGGCGACCGCTTGTTGCGCGCCTTCGCCACCCGACTATGCGCGGCGCTGCGCACCACCGACATCGTCGCGCGCTTGGGCGGCGATGAGTTTGCGGTGATCGTCGAAGGACTCAACGACGCGCGAACGGCCGAACGCCTCGCGGAAAAAATCGTGCTGGCGATGGAAGAACCGTTTGAACTCGACCCGCAATGGCCGCCGTTGATCGTCACCACCAGCATCGGCGTGGCCTTCACCAACGGCCGCGACTGCGATCCGCATGAACTCGTGCAACAGGCAGACGCTATGTTGTATGAGGTGAAGAACTCGGGGCGTAATGGCTATCGAGTGACGGGGGTTGCTTGTGGTGGGGTGGTGGTGTGAGGGGCGGTTAATAAGTTGGGGATGTAGGCAATGACCGTTTACAGCGGTTGAAGCACGCGGTTGCCGTCGATCAAATTTACGGTCTCGGACATGTTGCAGACGGTCAGAGATACCCATCCACACGAAGCTGATTACTGGCCAGCACCTTGCTGATCTGATGTTAGTAATCAGTTCCGAGAATGATCACTAGCCAGGTGGCGTATTGCCCGAAGTTAAACAGACCTACGTCGCGTCTTCGTCGTCCGCGAGCAGTAAATCCACCTGCGCCTTTATGCGCTCCTTGTCGCCAATGTAGAAAGGCGACGGGACATACAGCCATGCACGACGTCCACCAGAAAGACGAATGGGGATTTTGTCCACCTCCACGTCTAACGGCAGATTGGCGGTGGCGACCGCCACACCTCCGCTATCAGGCCTCACTGCCGGTCTGATGGCCGGTTCTTCGGCAAACGCAAGGGGTGACGATGCAATCGGTGCCGGTGCTTGCGTCAATGCTGGTGCCCACTCGTTGTCCATCTGCGAGGCCTCGTCCGCAGGTTTGGCGAAATAGCCAACAAATGCGACGGACCGACGAAGTACGGCAATAAGGCTCTCAGCGGCGGCTGGTGAGAAATGCTTCTGCGTAATCAGCTCGTGACGTAACGTGGGATCAGACGGCAGCCCTTGCGCGTACTTATCCAGGAGATCGGCGAACACTTGCGGACTCCTCAGCCATGCAATCTGCAGCTTGCGCTTTAGCTCCTCATCCGGGGCGTAGTGATAAGACTCAAATGCCTTTGTCACGGACATCATGCCGTCTGCTGAACGATCCATTAGGCCGTAGTAGCGCAGTGACGCGAGCGCCTGAAGCGCTGCGCCATTGTTCGCATTCTTGTAGCCGACGTGCTGGGCCATCACATCCGCAGGTGCAGGATGCAGTCGGTCTCGGGCATAAGCCTTAGCCGTCCTTTCGATTGCCTCATCCAACGCCATGGACGGGGCACGAGGACTCTTCTTGCGTAGGGGAACGTTAGCCATATGAGCTCCAGGCGTTTGGTAAGAGTTTAATCTAAACTAGCTAGCGCTATAAATGGAGTTTAGTGAAAGTGCTGATGCTAAGAGAAAAAAATCATCAATAAATTCAGCGAGTAATAGCAATGTTTGTGGAGTTGTTCGTGATTCATGAACGATGAAAATTTACTACAATGATGCGATATTCATATTTCATGAATCATGAATAAAATGTGTTTTCTACGTTATTTTTGAAGTATGGACATTGAACAACTCAAACAAACGTCGCTAAAGCCTCAGGATGTGGCCGTCCTTCTGGTGCTTCATCTCATGCGCCATGAGAAGTTCAGTTTCGGCGCTCTCGCTCGCCGCGTCGGTCTCTCCA
>DASTRU010000119.1:0-10064 GCA_035761045.1 Burkholderiaceae bacterium
CCCTGTTCAAGAAATCGCGTAAGTCTGGCGAAGAAACGTTGCTGGACGCTGAATCGACCACCCAAGGTGGCCGTGACAGTGTGGGCGCGGCCGATCGCGCCAACTCGCAATTGCGGGCCGATGCGCTAGCGCAAGCCCGCAAGCAGCAAGCGGCGATGACCGCCAAGATCGATCGCATCGAAGAAGAGATGCGCGGCGAGTTTCCAACGATCACCCGCAACTCCGTTCAACCACGTCGCGCCACGCCCGTGCCGCAAGGCGTCAACGTGCCGCAGTCCGCGCGTCAAGAGCCCGACCATGCGTCGGCGCCGCAAGGCGTGGCCTCTAGCCCGCCGACCTTGCCACCGCTCGATCTGTCCACCTCCGGATTGTTGGGCAACACGCATGACATGGGCGCGATCGATGTCGTCGAGGCCTCGCCCGGTTTGTCGCCCGAGGTGGAAGAAGCGGCGGTGCTGTACGCCAATGGTCAATCGGGCGAATGCATCAAGGCAGTGAAGGATGCGATCGCCGCGGACAGTGGTCATCTTGAAGCATGGTTATTGTTGTTCGAGTTGCATCAGCAGTCGGGCAACTTTCGCGAGTTCGAGGCGCTTGCCGTCGATTACTCGGTGCGGTTTGAAAGCTCGCCGCCGCCATGGCGCGACACGCAACCGGCCAAGCCAGCGCCGGTGGTGAAGACACCTGAAGCGCCCGTCGTGTCCTTGCCGCGTCTATTGGATGCGCAAGTGTCTAAGGAAATCGAGCAGTTCCGCCGTCACGCGAAATTGGATCGTGTTCGTATTGCGTTCGATGCCGTGCGCGAGGCGGATGCGCAAGGCGCGCATCTCGTGCGCGAGTGGTTGCGCGACTTAAGCAAAAGTCGGCAACAGGTTGTGTTGAGTGGTCTTGAAGTCGCGGTCGCGTGTTTGCGTAACGTGCTCAATGCCGGCGAGCGCACTCATCCCGAATCGGTATGGCTGCTGGCGATGGAATTGCTACGCATGCTCCGTCGCGAGAAGGATTACGACGACTTATCGGTGGACTACACCATTACGTTTGAAGTGTCGCCGCCGCAATACGAAGCACCGCCAGCGCAGGTGAGTGTCGGTGCCGAAGTGGATAAAGCGGCTTCCGATAAAAGCGCGGCCACGAGTTCCGCTCAAGCCTTGAGCGGAGTCATCACCGGCAAGGCGTTGGACGCCATCACCAAGCTCGATGCTTGGGCCGCGACGAGCGAGCAGCTCGACATCGATTGCTCGCAGTTGTCGCGAGTGGATTTCGCGGCGGCCGGTAGTCTGTTGAATTGGCTGATGGCGGCGCAAGCGCGCGGTCGTCAATGCACGTTTCGCAACGTTAATCCGCTCGTTGCCGCCTTGTTCGGCATGATGGGTGTCGGCAACGTGGCCGAGATCATTCGCCGCAAGAATTAAGTCAAGCGTGTCTCGCGCGAGGCGAGGCCTTGCAATGTCGTGCCGGCATCCCCATGTGCTGCGATTCTTCAGGAGTCGCGTTTCATGGAACAGTTTCATGGCACCACCATCTTGTCGGCCCGACGCGGAAATCGCGTGGCGTTGGGCGGCGATGGACAGGTCACCTTAGGCAATATCGTCGTCAAGGGCAGCGCGCGTAAGGTGCGTCGCTTGTATAACGATCGCATCCTCGCGGGGTTCGCCGGCGGCACGGCCGACGCCTTTACCTTGTTCGAACGTTTTGAATCCAAGCTCGACAAGCATCAAGGCAATCTGCTGCGCAGCGCGGTGGAGCTCGCGAAGGATTGGCGCACCGATCGCATCTTGCGTCGCTTAGAGGCCATGCTCGCGGTGGCCGATCGCGAACATTCGCTCATCATCACCGGCAATGGCGATGTGTTGGAGCCCGAGCATGGCTTGGTCGCCATCGGCTCCGGTGGCGCTTATGCGCAAGCCGCGGCGCGCGCGTTGCTTGACCATAGCGAACTCGCGCCGACCGACATCGTAAAAAAAGCACTCACGATCGCCGGCGATTTGTGCATCTACACCAACCAGTCGCACACGATCGAGTCGCTCGACTGATCTCGCGCTTCATCCTTTCAGGCTCGTATGAATTCCGTGATGACTCCCGCCGAAATCGTCGGCGAACTCGACAAACACATCATTGGCCAACACAAGGCGAAGAAAGCCGTGGCGGTAGCCTTGCGCAATCGTTGGCGACGTCAGCAAGTGGCCGAACCACTCCGACACGAGATCACGCCGAAGAATATTTTGATGATCGGTCCAACGGGTGTTGGCAAGACCGAAATCGCGCGGCGTTTGGCCAAGCTGGCCGATGCGCCGTTCGTGAAGGTCGAGGCTACTAAGTTCACCGAAGTCGGATATGTCGGCCGTGATGTCGACACCATCATTCGCGACTTGGCGGAAATTGCCGTCAAGCAAGCGCGCGAGGCCGAGATGCGCAAGGTGCGCACGCTCGCGCAAGACCGCGCGGAAGATCGCGTGCTCGATGTGTTGTTACCGCCGTCGCGCGATTTTGGTTTTCAACCGCACGAGGCCGCGCGCGAAGACAACCCTACGCGCCAAACATTTCGCAAGCGTCTACGCGAAGGCCAACTCGACGACAAGGAAATCGAAATCGAGTTACGCGAGTCCATGCCCGAGCTGCAAATGATGGCGCCGCCCGGCATGGAGGAACTGACTTCGCAAATTCAATCGATGTTCGCGGGCATGGGCCAAGGCAAGCGCAAGATGCGCAAGCTCAAGATCGCCGAAGCGCTCAAGCTTCTTACCGAGGAGGAAGCAGCGAAGCTCATCAACGACGAAGACTTAAAGCGCAACGCGATCAACAATCTTGAACAAAACGGCATCGTGTTCATCGACGAGGTCGACAAAATCGCGAGTCGATCCGACGTGCATGGTGCCGACGTCTCGCGTCAAGGCGTGCAACGCGATTTGCTGCCGTTGGTGGAAGGCACGACGGTGACGACTAAGTACGGCATGGTGCGCACCGATCACATCTTGTTCGTCGCATCGGGCGCGTTTCATTTGAGCAAGCCCAGCGATCTCATCCCCGAGTTGCAAGGGCGCTTTCCGATTCGAGTTGAGCTCGACTCCTTATCGGCTGAAGATTTCGAGGCGATCTTGACGAAGACCGACGCCTCGCTCGTCAAGCAATATCAAGCGTTGTTGGATACCGAACAGGTCAAGCTCGAGTTCACGCCCGACGGCGTGCAACGCCTCGCGCAAATCGCGTTCAACGTGAATGAAAAGACCGAAAACATCGGTGCTCGTCGTTTGTATACGGTGATGGAAAAGCTGCTGGAGGAAATCAGCTTTTCGGCCGAGGAGAACGCGGGTGAAGCGGTACGCATCGACAGCGCGTATGTCGACGGCAAGTTGGGCGAACTCGCCGTCAACGAAGACTTGTCGCGTTACGTGCTGTAAACATTAGGCCGTGATGAGCGGCGTGGCGGTAAACCGGTATCCGGCGCCACGCACCGTCTCCACGTGCTTGTCGTGGCCGCTGCCGTGAAGCGCCGCGCGCAGGCGCTTGATGTGCACGTCCACCGTGCGTTCCTCGACGAACACATGGTCGCCCCACACCTGGTCGAGCAACTGTGTTCGCGAATGCACGCGTTCGCCATGCGTCATGAAGAAATGCAGCAAGCGAAACTCGGTCGGCCCCATGTCGATGGGTTTGCCATGGGCCGTCACGCGGTGGGTGGTGGGATCGAGGCGCAAGCCCGCGATCTCCACCGCGTCATCGGTTAATTGCGGCGCACGCCGACGCAACACCGCCTTAATGCGCGCAAGCAATTCGCGAGGACTAAATGGCTTGGTGATGTAATCGTCCGCCCCGGCTTCCAGCCCGGCGATCTTGTCTTCCTCGTCGGTGCGCGCCGTCAGCATGATGATTGGCACCTGCTTCGTGCGTTCGTCGGCGCGGAGTTGCCGCGCGAATTGCAAGCCGGAGTGACCGGGCAGCATCCAATCGAGGATCACCACGTCGGGTAACTCGGCGCGGATCAGGGTCGTCGCTTGCTCGGTATTGAACGCGCGCAAGGTTTTATGGCCCGCAAAGCTTAAATTCACCGAGATGAGTTCTTGAATCGCGGGTTCGTCTTCGACGACAAGTATCGTGCTGGCCATGGGATGTTGGGCCTCGAAAATGGACGGAGCGAGTCTATGAATGCCCTGTGACAGCGCGGTGACAGCATACGCTTGGCTACACTGCCCGATTGAGGAGATTTTCCATGACCCATCCCGATCCAGCCCCGTCGCCGCCGACCGACATCACCTTGCATGCCAAGTCGCGCATGCTCGAAATCGGTTTCGCCGACGGCAAACGGTTTCGCTTGCCGTTCGAGTTCTTGCGTGTGTGGAGTCCATCGGCCGAGGTGCGCGGGCACGGGCCGGGGCAGGAAGTGCTGCAGGTGGGCAAGCGCGACGTGGGCATCCGCGCGCTTGAACCCGTGGGCCATTACGCCGTTCAACCGCATTTCGACGACGGCCACGACACCGGAATTTTTTCGTGGGACTACTTGTATTGGTTAGGCGAGCATCAAGAGGCCTTGTGGGCCGATTACTTGCGGCGCTTGGACGAGGCCAAGGCCTCGCGCGATCCATCGCCTCCCGCGTCGGCGCCAGCAGGCGATGTGGAAGGGTTTCGTTCCGTGGAGTTTAAAAAGGGCCATGCGTCGTGAGCGATAAAACCACGCATTTTGGATTCGAGACCGTCGACGAAGCGGTCAAGGCGCGCCGCGTCGCCCAAGTGTTCTCATCCGTCGCGACCAAGTACGACGTGATGAACGATTTGATGTCGCTTGGTTTACATCGCGCATGGAAAGCGTTCACCGTGATGCAAGCCGGCGTGCGCGAGGGCGACCAGGTGTTGGACGTGGCGGGCGGCACCGCCGATCTTGCGCGCGCCTTCGCGCGTCGGGTCGGCCCGACGGGGCGCGTGTGGTTGACCGATATCAACGACGCCATGTTGCGCGTTGGGCGCGATCGTCTCGTCGATGATGGTGTGTTGATGCCGGTCACCCAATGCGACGCCGAACGGCTTCCGTTCAAGTCCAACAGCTTTGACGTCGTCACCGTGGCCTTTGGTTTGCGCAACATGACGCACAAGGACGTCGCGCTCGCCGAGATGGCGCGCGTGCTCAAGCCCGGCGGGAAGTTGCTCGTGCTGGAGTTCAGCCGCGTGGACCGGCGGCTCGCGCCGATTTACGACGTCTACAGCTTTAAGGTCTTGCCGTGGCTTGGAAAGAAAATTGCGGGGGACGCGGATAGCTATCGATATTTGGCCGAATCCATTCGCATGCATCCCGACCAACAAACCTTGCGTCAAATGATGCTCGATGCCGGACTCGACCGTGTCGATGTGCACAACCTGACGGGCGGAGTGGTCGCATTACACAAAGGCGTGAAGTTCTAGGCGGGGCGGCGAACAACGCGGTTTCACAACCTCGTGCGAGTTCGAGAACAAATGCGCCGACATGAAATCGAAACCACGCACAATCAAGATATGAACGAGGTTGGGGACGAGGAGAGAAACATGAAGACACGTAGTTGGTCTACTAAATACGCGGTGGCGTTGCTATGCGCCGCCTTATTGCCTTTGAGCAGTGAAGCCAAACGACTGGGCGGAGGCGGCAGCATCGGCCGTCAATCGTCGACGATGACGCAGCGGCAAGCCACGCCGCCGCCATCGGCGCCCACGTCCAGCGGCACGATGCAAACCGCGCCCGCGCAAGCCACGCGTCCGGCACCCGCGGCCGCCACGCCGACGCCCGCGCAACCCGCGCGCTCGCGCTGGTTGGGGCCATTGGCGGGCGTGGCCGCTGGGTTGGGATTGGCGGCGCTGTTTCATTCGCTCGGCTTCGGCGCTGAACTCGCAAGCTTTTTAAGTTCGTTGCTGCTGATCATGCTCGTGGTGTTCGCGGGCGTGGTGATCTGGCGCATGCTGCGTCGGCCCTCGGTGCCAGCGCGTCCGCAACCCGCTTACGCGGGCATGCGCATGGGGCCCAATACGATCGGCGGGTTGGGTCGCGAAGGCGACGTGCATCCTCAGCCGTCGGCGCCATTGCGCGAGGAAGTCACCATCATTCCGGCCGCCACCGCGCCGTCCCTGCCCGGCACGCTTAGCATTCCCGCCGACTTCGACGTGGAAGGCTTCGTACGCAACGCCAAGCAGTATTTCGTGCGCTTGCAAGCCGCGTGGGATGCCGGCCGACTGGACGAGATTCGCGACTTCACCGCGCCCGAAATGTTCGGCGAGATCGACCGGCAGTGGCAGGAACGCAATGGGCGTGGCAACCAAACCGATGTCGTCACGCTCGACGCGGAACTGCTTGGCGTGAATGCCGGCGCGCAAGAGCATCAAGCGTCCGTTCGTTTCCGCGGTTTATTGCGTGAAGACACGCAGCAAGCCGCTCAACCGTTCGACGAGGTGTGGAATCTCATCAAGCCCGCGCAAGGCAGCGGCGGATGGGTGCTCGCCGGCATCGAACAAGTGCAAACCGCGCATTGATGTTGGACGCTCCATCGGCTTCCACCGCCGAAGCCTCGATGTTCAACCCGGCGGCTTGGGTGGCGCGCGCGCTCAACCACTTGGTTCGAAGCGAGACATGGGCGCAAGCGGCGCTGCGCCCGCACGCGGGCAAGACGGTTCGCTTGAACGTTTCGCCATTAACGCTTGCGTTCGTCGTACGGCCCGACGGGCAACTCGACGCGACTTCGGGCGACGCGGCATTCGACGTCTCGCTCGACGTGCCGCTTGCCGCCTTGCCAAATCTCGCGGCCGCCTCGATCACCGGCGACATGCAAACCGCCGCCTTGCGATATACGCGCGTGTCGGGCGACGCCGAATTCGCGCAGGTGATCTCGCGGCTTGCGCAATCCTTGCGCTGGGATGCGGAAGAAGATGCAAGCCGATTTATCGGCGACGCGGCGGCGCATCGCGTCTTCTCCACGATCGCGCAGGCTCGCGCGCAACTGCGTGACACCGCCGCGCGCGCGACACAAGGGCTGCGCGATTTTTGGGTGGTGGAGCAGCCCACGCTCGTCGCGCGGCCCGAGATGGAATCGATGGCCGGTGAAGTTCGCCGCTTGCGCGAGGATCTCGATCGGCTTGATAAACGCGTCGCGCGCTTGGTTGCTCGCTCAAACGCGGGCCGTTAACCGGCTCGCATAGAATCGGGACGCGCTCAACGCGTTCCTCTCATGCTTCGATTCCTTCGTCTCGCCAAAATCCTGTTGGTTGTGCTGCGGTTCGGGCTTGATGAGCTGGTGCTCTCAAGCTTTCGTTACCGCGGCTTTGCGCTGCTGCTCAAGGTCGTGACGATCGGTCGGCGGTTTTCCGAGCCGCGCGGCGTGCGTCTTCGTCGCGCGCTTGAGACCTTGGGGCCGATCTTCGTTAAGTTCGGGCAGGTGCTCAGCACGCGCCGTGACTTGCTGCCCACCGATATCGCCGACGAACTCGCCAAGCTGCAAGACCGCGTGCCGCCGTTTGATTCGGCGCTTGCCATCACGCAAATCGAACGTGCGTTTGGTCGGCATCCGGACGAATTGTTTTTGCGCTTTGACCGCACGCCCGTCGCGTCGGCGTCGATCGCGCAAGTGCATTTCGCGACGCTGCGCGATGGCCGGGATGTCGCCGTCAAGGTGCGCCGCCCGGGCATGGCGGCGGTCATCGACAAGGATCTCGCGCTGATGCGTAGCGCCGCCGTGCTGGTCGAGCGCTGGTGGGCCGATGGCAAACGATTGCGGCCGCGCGAAGTGGTCGCCGAGTTCGACACCATCTTGCACGACGAGCTCGACCTCATGCGCGAAGCGGCCAACGCCTCGCAGCTACGGCGCAATTTCGCCGATTCGAAGCTGTTGCGCATTCCCGAAATGGTCTGGGATTTATGTAGCGAGTCGGTGCTGGTGATGGAGCGCATGCATGGCATTCCGATCTCGCAAATCGATCGTATGCGCGCGGCGGGTATCGATCTGAAAAAGCTCTCGCGCGACGGCGTCGAAATTTTTTTCACTCAAGTGTTTCGCGACGGTTTTTTCCACGCCGACATGCATCCGGGAAACATCTACGTCAGCGTGAATCCCGAAACGTTCGGTCAATACATCGCGCTTGATTTCGGCATCGTCGGCACCTTGTCCGACAACGACCGCGATTACCTCGCGCAAAACTTCCTCGCCTTCTTCCGCCGCGATTACAAACGCGTGGCGATGGCGCATATCGAATCCGGCTGGGTACCGGCTGGCACGCGCGCCGACGAACTCGAAGCCGCGATTCGAGCGACCTGCGAACCCATCTTCGATAAACCGCTGAAGGACATCAGCTTCGGCCACGTGTTGTTGCGGTTATTTCAAACGTCGCGGCGCTTCAACGTCGAGATTCAGCCGCAGCTCGTGTTGCTGCAAAAGACCTTGCTCAACATCGAAGGCTTGGGCCGTCAGCTCGATCCCGAGCTCGATCTTTGGGAAACCGCGCAACCCATTCTCGAACGATGGATGTCCGAGCAAATTGGCTTGCGCGGATTTTGGGAACGCTTGAAGCAAGAGCTGCCGCTAGTCGCGCAAAAACTGCCGCAATTGCCAAGGCTCGTGTACGAAGCGCTCGCCGAGCACCCGCAACGCGTCGCGGCGGCCGAGGCTCGCGTCGAAGCGCTCATGCGCGCGCAACTCGCCGAGCAACGGCGGCTGTCGCGCTTTATCGGCATGGCGCTATTGGTGGGCATGGGAGTGGGTGGCGGCGCGATGGGGATGTTGGTTTGGATGTATTTGCGCCATGGGTTTGTTGGGTTTGGGGCTTGAAATGACTGCAGGACGCACGATTGCGCGAGCCATTGCCGTTGTCGTCATGAGTACGGCATCGACGGTCTGGGCCGCCGATGAAGCCGCGACCGCGGATTCATCGGCGCCAGACACCACGGGCCTCGCCCGCTGCGCGGCGATTACCGAAGACCTTGAACGCCTCGCGTGCTTCGACGCACTCGCGCGTGGCGCGATGGCGCCCAGCACGCCGCCGCTTGCGCTGCCGGCCGCGCCGCCCGCGATCCGTACCGACCGTCCCGTTCGCCCCGAATACGCCGCGCCGCCCGATCCCGACGCCACGCGGCTCACGCGCTTGTGGGAGCTTGACCGTACGCGCGCGCGCACCGTGTTTGATTTCCGTCCCCATCGCGATATTTGGTTGTTGCCGGTGCATGCGACCGACCGCGTGAATTCCGCCCCCAGTACGCCCACGCGCGGCGCCGCGCCCGAGCGGGCATGGAAAAACACCGAAGCCGCGTTTCAACTCAGCTTCAAAACCAAGCTGCTGCAAGACGTGTTCGGCGATAACGGCGACTTATGGGCCGCCTACACCCAGCAATCGTTTTGGCAGGTGTATACGCATAGCGAATCACGGCCGTTTCGGGAAAACGTGTTCGAGCCGGAGCTAATGTTCGTCATGGCCGCGCCGTGGAATTTGCCGGTGTTGCCGATGCGGGTGTTGAGCGTGGGCGTCAATCATCAGTCGAACGGCCGTAGCGACCCGTTCTCGCGCAGTTGGAACCGCGTCTACTTGCAAGCCGGCTTCGAACGCGGCGATTTCACGCTTGAAGTCACGCCGTGGTGGCGCATCAACGAGGGTGTCGTCAACGACGACAACCCCGACATCGCGCATTACGTTGGGCGTGGCGAGGTCGTGGCGTCGTGGAAGTACGGTACGTCGATTTGGCGATTGCAATTGCGCAGCAACTTCAACATCGGCGACCCCAAGGGCAGCGCGCAGTTGTCGTGGAACCAACCCTTATGGGGCAACTTTCGCAGCTACGTGCGTTTGTTCAGCGGTTACGGCGAAGGCTTGCTCGACTACAACCATCGACAAACCACCTTGGGATTGGGTTTGAGCCTGACCGGCTGGTGACCGCGCTTCGTGGCACTTAAGGACGTGATGCTTCGCACGTCAACGCGCGGCGAGGGCGTGCCTATAATCCGCGCCGGCCGCCGATTCGGCACGATCGATGCGTGTCTGCGCGGCCGTTCATCCACCAGCACCATTGCCTTTGCGGAGACCCGATCGTGCTTCTCGGCTTTGTCATTTTGTATTGGGTCGTTTCGGTC
>DASTRU010000120.1:0-11549 GCA_035761045.1 Burkholderiaceae bacterium
ACTCTCGTATTTTTCCGGTAATCCACCCGTCGTAATGCAATCTTCCGCTCGGACCTCAATCCCTAATGCAGCAAAGCACTCGAACTCATCGCAAGACGAGTTCAAGCCGGCTGCGGGCTCCGCTTCTTCGCCCGCCGGCGCCGCGAAATCGCGACGCGCCTTCCTGGCTGGCTCCGTCGTTACGACGGCCATGGCTCCGGCGGTGGTGGTCGCTCAATCGCCGATCACCTTGCGATTTCAAAGCACCTGGCCGACCAAGGATATTTTTCATGAGCTCGCGCTCGACTTCGCCAAGAAGCTCAACGAGATGTCGGGCGGTCGGTTGCGCATCGAGATGCTGCCGTCGGGCGCCGTCGCCAAGCCATTCGACGTGCTTGATGCCGTCCATCGTGGCCTCATCGATGGCGGTCATGGTGTAAGCGCGTATTGGTATCCCAAGAACAGCGCGTTTTCCTTATTTGGAACGGGTCCGGCGGTTGGCCTTGACGGCAACATGCTGCTTGCGTGGATGGAGTACGGCGGCGGTCGCCGCTTCTACGACTCGCTCTTGCACGACACCCTTAAGCTCAACGTCGAAGGTTTTTTATACGGGCCGCTCGGGCCGCAACCGTTTGGTTGGTTTAGAAAGCCCATCGCCAAGGTCGAGGATTTACGCGGACTGAAGTACCGCACCATCGGCCTTGCCGCCGACATGATGCGGGAGCTAGGTGCCGTACCCAGCCGATTGGCCGGCCAAGAAATCGTGCAAGCGCTCGATCGCGAATTAGTCGACGCGGCGGAGTTCAACAACCCATCGTCGGATCGCGCCTTAGGTTTTCCCGAGGTGGTCAAGCTTTGTTATTTGCAGAGCTACCACCAAGCAAGCGAGGTCTTCGAGGTGTTGGTGAACAAGCGCCGCTACGAATCGCTGCCCGCGTCGCTGCGTCCGTTGTTTCGACTGGCCGCGCATGCGGCGAGCGCGGACTTGAGTTGGAAAACCGCCGATCGTTACGCGCAGGACTTTCACGACATGCGTACGCGCATGGGCGTGAAGTTTGTTCGCACGCCCGAAGAAATTTTGCGCGCGCAGCTGGTGGCGTGGAAGCGCGTCGTGCAAATCAAGTCGGCCGAGAACCCGTTGTTCGCGGAGATCGTGCGTTCACAACAAGAGTTCGCTCGGCGCGCGATGGGCTATCAAATCGAGGCCACCGTATCGCAGCACACGGCCTATGAGTTTTGGTACGGACGTCGATAACACTTTGGAGCATGCCCATGACATCTACCGTCGTCGTCACCCGAAAAATTTTCGAGCAGTCGCTCGCACGCCTTGCTCCTAAATTTCGAGTGATCGCCAATCAAGACGATGTATCGCTCGACGCGACGGAGCTGCACGCGCGCGTCAAGGACGCGGACGCGATATTGAGCACGACGACGGATCGTATCGATGCGGCGTTGCTAGACGCGGCGCCTAAGTTACGCGCCGTATGCAACATCGCGGTGGGCTACAACAATATCGACGTGGCCGCCTGTACCCAACGTGGCATCGTCGTCACCAACACGCCCGATGTATTAACCGAGACCACGGCCGACTTAGGTTTTGCCTTGCTGCTCGCCACCGCGCGTCGTATCACCGAAAGCGAGGCGTGGTTGCGCGCCGGCCAGTGGAAGCGCTGGGAGCTCGATCAAATGCTCGGCCTTGACGTGCATGGCACGACCTTGGGCATCTTGGGCATGGGTCGTATTGGCGGCGCGATCGCGCGTCGCGCCAGCGGCTTCGATATGCGCGTGATCTATCACAATCGAAGCCGTTCGGACCAGGAGTGTGGCGCGCATTGGGTCGATAAAACGACCTTGCTGCGCGAAAGCGACCATCTCGTCCTCGTGTTGCCATACTCGCAGCAAACACATCACATCATCGGCGCGGCCGAGCTTTCGCTCATGAAACCCACGGCCACGCTCATCAACATCGCGCGCGGAGGAATCGTGGACGACGCGGCGCTCGTGCACGCCTTGAAGAACAAGCAGATCGCCGCCGCCGGCCTTGACGTATTCGAGAACGAACCCGCGTTGCATCCAGGTCTGCTCGAATGCCAAAACGTTGTGCTCACGCCGCACATCGGGAGCGCATCGCGCGCCACGCGAATGGCGATGGCTAATCTCGCGATCGATAACTTACGTGCCGTACTGGATGGGCAGCGTCCTACCACGCCCGTGAATCCAGAGGTGCTTGGCAAGCCTTAATGCATAGGAAGTCACGTGGCCCGAATCACGATCACACGACCGCATCGGCTCGCGGTCGAACGCGCGCGACAAGCCGCTCAAGCCGCCGCCGACAAGCTCGCGGAGGATTACGGCATGTCGAGTGCGTGGCGCGGCGATACGTTGTGTTTTGAACGATCGGGAGTGAAGGGCGCGATGACGGTGACTGCTCAGCACATCGCCGTCAACGTGGAACTCGGCTTGATGCTTACGCCGTTGAAATCGACCATTGAGAGCAGGCTCACTCATCAACTCGATCAGTGGTTGGCTCAATCATCGCCGGCGTAGTAACAAGTACGCGCGACGATGAGCATTCATTATTTAATCGCGCTCTCGTTTTCCAACATCGATCGCGGTTCGGCCGGCTGCCGCGCTAGCCAGTCCACCAAGGCCAGCGGATCCGTTTCGACGTGAAGCAATGTGCGAACCCAAGGCTGCACTAAGCCACGATCGGTCGCGTGATCAAGAAACGCCAATAACGGCGCGTAGTACTGATTCACGTCGAGAATTGCGATTGGCTTGTCGTGGTATCCGATCTGCCGCCATGTGAAGACCTCGAAAAGCTCTTCCATGGTGCCAATACCACCAGGCGCAGCCACGAAGGCATCGGCACGTTGGCCCATCAGCGCTTTGCGCTCGTGCATCGTGCCAACGATGATGAGTTCATCCATGCCACGGTGCCCAAGCTCACGCTCGACGAGTTTCTCCGGAATGATGCCAACGCTACGGCCTCCAGCCGCCACCATCGCGTCTGCGGCCACGCCCATCAAACCAACGCTTCCGCCGCCGGTAATAAGTTGGATGTCACGCGCCGCAAGTCCGTTGACGAAAGTGTTCACCGCTTTAGCGAATGCGGGATCACGTCCTGGCGCCGCTCCGCAAAATAAACAAACAGATTTAACGAGCGATTCACCCATGCGATTCTTGCCTCCGTCGTTGTTATGAACGCCATTAGTGACGTTGCGGCGAACAAATCAATTTGCAACGAAGCCAAGGCGTGAGAACTTAATGATCAAGTGCTTTGTTAGGATAGCACTCGCTTTTTTGAGGTCGATCCCATGCGTGCACCGCAACTCGTGACTTATGCAGGCTTTATTGCCTACGGCATCACGGTTCGCACATCCAACGACATTGAGTTAGATCCACAACAAGCGCAACGCCGACAGATTTGGCGTCGCTTTTATGACGAAGGTCTGCCTGCTCGTCTTGCGGCTAACTCACAAAACGGCCGGGTAGTGGGTGTTTATACGGATTACGAAAACGCGGCACGTGGTGCGTACACCATTACGGTCGGCGTCGAAATTCTTCGTGCCGATACCGCCGATACTGGTCTTCATGTTGCTCAAGTGTCACCCGGAGAATATTTGCGCTTCTCCGCTTATGGCATGGGCCCCGATGCGCTGGTCGCCGCATGGTCAGAGGTGTGGGATTTTTTCAACAAGAACGAACACCCGCTCGCGCGTCGCTACGAACGCGCCTTTACCGCTGATTTCGAGCGTTATGGCGATCCGGAGCGGATCAGCATTTTCGTCGCCGTAAAACGAAAGCTCGGTGCGGGAAGCTCACCTCACGACTAATGCATGCCGACGCGCAGCAGTCCGACGGCGAGCCCTTCAACACTAAATTCATCGCTGCGACTATCGACCTCGATCGTGTCGAAATCCGGATTTTCCGGGAGCAGTTCAATGGTGTGACCACGCTTGCGATATCGCTTTACCGTGACTTCGTCCCCCAATCGCGCCACGATGATTTGGCCGTTGCGCGCTTCGGCTCGACGTTGCACGGCAAGTAAATCGCCATCGACGATCCCCGCGTCGCGCATGCTCATGCCGCGAACCTTCAGCAAGTAATCCGGACGCGCTGAAAACAACGCGGGGTCCACCGAGTACTGCGCCTCGACATGCTCGGCGGCCAATATCGGACTTCCTGCTGCTACACGACCGATCAAAGGCAGGGCCAGCGGTAACGTGAGTTGAGCAAACCCCTCGGAGGGAAACCCCAATTGCTCTGGCGTTGATTTCAATCGAATGCCTCTGGACGTGCCCGGCGACAATTCGATCACGCCCTTGCGCGCCAGCGCTTGTAAATGATCTTCCGCAGCGTTGACCGATTTAAACCCAAGCGCTTGCGCGATCTCCGCGCGGGTGGGCGGAAAGCCGGAAGTGCGAATCGAGTGTTCGATGAGATCTACGATTTGTTGTTGGCGCGCGGTGAGCTTGGGCAGCATGTTGCCCTCCTAGGACAACCACAAGGATTGAATGGCCTGAGATACAACTGATATTTTATACAGTATTATATTTCTTGCCATATTAGGCAAGTTTCTATGCCAACAATCGCCGTGCGCGCTTAATCGCGAGTTGTGATCGGCTAGAATCGCTTAATCCTTCGACGATCGTTGTTAAAGCGATTCGTCGTTTCGTCCCGTCGCGCGGGTGGCGAAATTGGTAGACGCACAAGGTTTAGGTCCTTGCGGTGGCGACACTGTGCAGGTTCGAGTCCTGTCCCGCGCACCAACTTAATTTTGGCAATGCACATCGAACAAGTCAGCGCACTCGAACGCCGCGTAAAGATTAGCGTTCCCATGGCCGACGTCGCGAAGGAAGTTGAATCGCGGCTCAAACGTCTTTCGCGTACCGTAAAGATGCAGGGGTTTCGCCCCGGTAAAGTGCCCTTGAAGCTCGTGGCGCAAAACTACGGGTTCCAAGTACAAAACGATGTCATGACCGAGAAAATCAACTCGGCCGTGAGCAGTGCGATCGAGGCAAGCCAGCTACGTGTCGCCGGTAGTCCACGCGTCGAAGCTGCCGACCAGCCTGCCGATGCAGGCGACAACGCTGAGTTCTTCGCCACGTTCGAAGTCTTCCCGGAAGTGAAGTTTGGCGATTGGCAGTCGTTGGAGGTTGAACGTGTCGGTACACCCGTGACCGATGTGGAAATCGATAAGACGGTCGAGATCCTGCGCAAGCAGCGCCAAACATTCGAGCCCGTCGCGCGTGCCGCGCAGCAAGGCGACAAAGTCACCGTTGATTTCGTTGGTCGAATCGACGGTGTGGCTTTTGAAGGCGGTACCGCGGAAGGGTTTAGTTTCGAAATCGGCGCCAAACAAATGTTGCCGGAGTTCGAGCAGGGCGCCATTGGTCTCGCGGCGGGCGAACAGCGCACGTTTCCCTTACCGTTTCCCGAGGACTATCACGGCAAAGACGTCGCGGGCAAGACAGCTGAATTCACGATTACGATGAAGGAAGTCGCTGTCGCCAAGTTGCCCGAGGTCGACGCTGAATTCGCAAAGCAACTAGGCATTGAAAGCGGCGATACGGCCAAGATGCGCGAGGACATTCGCTCTAATCTCGAGCGTGAAGTCACTGGCCGCGTTAAGGCTCGCACTAAGGACAGCGTGATGAACGCGCTGTTGAAAGTGGCTGAATTCGAAGTGCCCAAGTCGTTGGTGGCTCAAGATGTGGAGCGACTCAAGGAGTTGGCTCGGCAAGACCTAAAGTCGCGAGGCATGAAGACGGGCGACATGCCGTTCCCGGACGATATGTTCACGGCGCAAGCGGAGCGTCGCGTGCGGCTTGGGCTCGTGCTTAATGAGTTGGTCAAGCAACACGGGCTCAAAGCAACGCCGGAGCAAATTCGCGCACATCTTGAAGATTTCGCGAAGAGTTATGAAGACCCGGCTGCAGTGTTAGCGTGGTATTACGGTGATCGCAAGCGCTTAGCGGACGTTGAGGCCGTGGTGTTGGAAGAAAACGTTGTCAATTGGGTATTGGCGAACACCAAGGTGATTGAAAAACCGGTGGCGTTCGACGAACTCATGGGCGCAAGCGCTTAAGCGAACGATGGAGCAGGCATGAATTGGAATAAACGCTGGGATATCCATAGCCTTACCGACGCGGCTGTCGGCCAAATGCATGCTCAAGGCATGTCGCTCGACACATCTTGGGACCCGAAGGGACTCAACATGGTGCCGATAGTGATTGAGCAATCCGGTCGGGGTGAGCGCGCATACGACATTTATTCGCGACTGCTCCGCGAGCGCGTAGTGTTCTTGGTCGGGCCGGTCAACGACATGACGGCCAATCTCATCGTGGCGCAGATGCTTTTTTTGGAGTCGGAAAATCCCGACAAGGACATTTCGCTTTACATCAATTCGCCTGGCGGATCGGTGTATGCCGGCATGGCGATATACGACACGATGCAGTTCATCAAGCCGGATGTATCCACGCTGTGCACCGGATTAGCTGCGAGCATGGGTGCGTTCCTGTTGGCCGCGGGCACCAAGGGTAAGCGGTTCTCCTTGCCGAATTCGCGCATCATGATTCACCAGCCGCTCGGCGGCGCGCAAGGGCAGGCGGCCGACATCGAAATTCAAGCGCGTGAAATTCTTTACCTGCGCGAACGAATCAACCAAATTCTTGCCGATGCCACGGGCAAGAATGTGGAACAGATCGCGAAGGATACGGATCGCGACAACTTCCTCTCTCCGCAGTCTGCGGTAGAGTACGGGTTGATTGATAAGGTGCTGGTCAAACGCGATTGATTCGTGTGACTCGCGGAGGATGAGGCGAATGACCGACAAAAAAGGCTCGAGCGAAAAGCTTCTCTACTGCTCGTTTTGCGGTAAGAGCCAGCACGAGGTCAAGAAATTGATCGCGGGCCCGTCGGTGTTCATCTGCGATGAATGCATCGAGTTATGCAACGACATCATCCGCGAGGAAGTCGCGCAAGATGCGCCGTCGCCTAAATCCGATCTTCCAACCCCTAAAGAGATTTGCGACATTCTCGATCAGTACGTGATCGGGCAATTGTTCGCCAAACGCATTCTCGCCGTCGCGGTTTATAACCATTACAAGCGCTTAAAACACCTCGGCAAAAAAGACGAGGTGGAGTTATCCAAGTCCAACATTCTTTTGGTTGGCCCAACGGGTTCGGGTAAGACGCTGCTCGCGCAAACGCTTGCGCGGCTACTAAATGTTCCCTTTGTTATCGCGGATGCAACTACCCTGACTGAGGCGGGTTACGTTGGCGAGGACGTTGAGAACATTATTCAAAAGTTATTGCAAAACTGTAATTACGAGATTGAGAAGGCGCAGCGTGGCATCGTCTATATCGATGAGATCGATAAAATTTCTCGTAAATCCGACAACCCCAGCATTACCCGCGACGTGTCGGGCGAAGGCGTTCAGCAAGCCTTGCTCAAGCTAATTGAGGGCACGATTGCTAGTGTTCCGCCACAGGGCGGCCGAAAGCACCCCAACCAGGATTTTGTTCAAGTTGACACGACCAATATTCTCTTTATCTGCGGCGGCGCGTTCGACGGGTTAGAGAAGGTTATTCGTAATCGCTCCGAAAAAACGGGCATTGGCTTCGGCGCAAGCGTGCGTGGACAAGCCGCTTCGGGTGTTTCCGAGTTATTGCGCGAAGTTGAGCCCGAGGACTTGATCAAGTTTGGTCTCATTCCCGAGTTGGTCGGTCGATTGCCCGTAGTGGCTACGCTCGACGAATTGGACGAGGCCGCATTGATCCAAATCTTGACCGAGCCCAAGAACGCGCTTGTCAAGCAGTTCCAACGCCTGTTTCAAATGGAAGGCGTTGAACTCGAAGTGCGCAACGAGGCATTGCGCGCGATCGCGAAAAAAGCGCTGGCCCGAAAAACCGGGGCCCGTGGTTTGCGGTCGATCATCGAGCAAGCACTGCTCGATGTCATGTTTGAGCTGCCGAATCTCACCAATGTGTCCAAAGTAGTGATTGATGAGAACGCGATTGCCAATGAGGCGAAACCACTCATCATCTACGGTGAGCAACCGAAAGTCGCTGGTTCGGACGGTTGAGAGTCGGAGCTAGGGCGCACACTCCGTTACGGTGTCTCGCGAGTGTGTCAAAGGCCCTGGCACCAGAAAAAACGCCCAATTACCCTGAACTACATCCGGGGTGTTCACCGGGCAGTGCGCTTGTTTTTTGCGCGTATCATCCTTACATCCTGCTGAGTTGCCTCTCGCCCAGGCTCACATCAAGGACCCTTGCATGTCCAACGCCCATCTCCTTCCTTCCGAACGCATCCAATTGCCGCTACTCCCGTTGCGGGATGTCGTGGTCTTCCCCCACATGGTTATACCGTTGTTTGTGGGCCGTCCGAAGTCAATTAAAGCGCTTGAAGCGTCGATGGAGTCGGGCAAGAGCATCATGCTCGTCGCTCAGAAAACCGCCGCTAAAGACGAGCCCGCCGCCGAGGATATTTATGACATCGGCTGCGTGGCGAATATTTTGCAGATGCTCAAGCTGCCCGACGGCACCGTGAAAGTGCTGGTCGAGGGATCGCAGCGCGCGCGCATTCATCGGATTGAAGACTCGACCAGCCATTTGGTGTGCGACTTAACGCCGGTGGAAGTTGATCTGCACCAAACCGCCGAAACCGAGGCTATGCGTCGCGCCATCGTTCAGCAGTTTGATCAATACGTGAAGTTGAACAAGAAGATTCCGCCCGAAATTTTGACGTCGCTAGCGGGTATCGAAGAAGCGGGTCGACTGGCCGACACGATCGCCGCGCATCTGCCGCTCAAACTTGAGCAAAAGCAAGCCATTCTCGAAATGTTCTCGACGGCGCAGCGCCTCGAACATTTGCTAACGCAGCTCGAGACCGAACTCGACATCCTGCAAGTCGAGAAGCGCATTCGTGGTCGCGTGAAGCGCCAGATGGAAAAGTCGCAGCGCGAGTACTACTTGAACGAGCAGGTCAAGGCGATTCAAAAAGAACTCGGCGAAGGCGAGGACGGCGCGGATCTCGAGGATCTCGACAAGAAGATCAAAGCGGCGCGCATGCCCAAGGAAGCCAAGGCAAAGGCCGATGCGGAACTTAAGAAGTTGCGTTTGATGTCGCCAATGTCCGCCGAGGCAACCGTGGTGCGTAACTACATCGATACGCTCGTCGGTTTGCCATGGAGAAAACGCAGCAAGATCAACAACGACCTAGCGAACGCGCAGAAGGTGTTGGACGAGGATCACTACGGGCTTGAGAAGGTCAAGGAACGCATCGTCGAATACTTGGCGGTACAGCAGCGCGTCGAAAAAGTTAAGGCACCGATTCTGTGTCTCGTAGGGCCACCGGGTGTGGGCAAAACGTCGCTTGGCCAATCCATCGCGCGCGCGACGAACAGGAAATTTGTGCGCATGGCGTTAGGCGGCGTGCGCGACGAAGCGGAAATCCGTGGTCACCGTCGTACATACATTGGCTCGATGCCGGGCAAAATTTTGCAAAGTCTAACGAAGGTGGCGGTGCGTAATCCTCTGTTCTTGCTCGACGAGGTCGACAAGATGGGGATGGACTTCCGCGGCGATCCGTCGTCGGCCTTATTGGAAGTGTTGGATCCCGAACAGAACAGCACCTTTCAAGATCATTACATCGAGGTCGACTTCGACTTGTCGGATGTCATGTTCGTGGCGACGGCGAACTCGTTGAACATCCCGCCGGCGTTGCTGGATCGTCTCGAGGTCATTCGTTTGTCGGGTTACACCGAGGACGAGAAGGTCAGCATCGCGCAACGTTATCTGTTGCCTAAGCAGATGAAGAACAACGGGCTTAAGAAAGACGAGATGGTCGTCGCCGAAAGCGCGGTGCGCGATATCGTCCGCTATTACACCCGTGAAGCCGGTGTGCGTTCGCTCGAACGCGAGGTGTCCAAGATTTGCCGCAAGGTGGTGAAGGGCCTGTTATTGCGTAAAGGCGAAGCAAAAGCCAAGGTCACGGTCACATCGAAGAACCTCGACAAGTACTTAGGCGTTCGTCGCTATACGTTTGGCGTCGCTGAAAAGGAAAATCAAGTTGGACAGGTGACCGGTTTAGCTTGGACCGAAGTGGGTGGCGAGTTGTTGACGATCGAAGCCACCGCCATGCCAGGTACCGGGAAAATTATTCGCACCGGTTCGCTTGGCGATGTGATGAAGGAATCGGTGGAGGCCGCGCGGTCCGTTGTTCGCGCGCGGGCCAAGCGCTTAGGCTTGAAGAACGTGTTGTTTGAAAAACGCGACATTCACGTGCACGTTCCCGAAGGCGCGACGCCGAAGGATGGTCCTAGTGCCGGCATTGCGATGACGACCGCCCTCGTATCGGCGTTAGCCAATATTCCGGTACGTGCGGATGTCGCGATGACGGGCGAGATCACGCTACGCGGCGAGGTATTGCCAATTGGCGGCTTGAAAGAAAAGTTGCTGGCCGCGCATCGAGGTGGAATCAAGACGGTATTGATTCCCGAAGAAAACGTTAAAGACCTTGCGGATATTCCAGATAACGTGAAGAACAAGCTCGAAATCGTTCCGGTACGTTGGATCGAAAAAGTGCTTGAACTTGCATTGGAACGTTTGCCAGAACCGTTACCTGATGAGACGGAGGACACCACTAAGGTCGACGTGCCGGTGGTGGCGAGTCAGGAGCACGAGGGCGACTCCGATATGGTTAAGCATTAAGCACAAACACACGCGATGGCATGTGCCATCGCGTGTGAACACGCTTGACGCTTGCGAAGCCGCTTACGTACATTGCAACGGCACGAAGTGCGCGCGGCGATACCTCAATCGCCTACTTACCCATCATCTACAAGCCGCGTGAAGTGGCGCGTCTTATCGACAGGAAATCACGTGAATAAAACCGAGCTGATCGACCATATTGCTAAACAAGCGGACATCTCCAAAGCCGCTGCCGGTCGTGCGCTTGATGCAATGGTAAGTGCCGTCAAGATCACTTTGAAAAAAGGCGGATCGGTCACTCTTGTTGGGTTCGGTACGTTCTCCGTGGGTGAACGCGCCGCGCGCAGTGGTCGCAACCCACGCACGGGTGTTGCAATCGACATCAAAGCAGCGAAGGTTCCTAAGTTCCGTGCTGGCAAGGCTCTTAAAGATGCTGTAGAGTAGCGGGCTTAGCTACACGGGAACACGCCAGCGCACCAGTCTGTATTGGGTGCTTAGCTCAGTTGGTAGAGCGGCGCCCTTACAAGGCGTAGGTCGGGAGTTCGAGCCTCTCAGCACCCACCATCTAGAGTGCCTGTCGAGTCGGAGTTGTGTAGCTGTTAAGTAAAGCAAGGGAGTGGTAGTTCAGTTGGTTAGAATACCGGCCTGTCACGCCGGGGGTCGCGGGTTCGAGTCCCGTCCACTCCGCCAGCAAGAAAGCGAACCGAATCAATGAACGGTTCGCTTTTTTTTCGCGCTGATTTTTTATTGCGGTCTTTTTCTCCTACAAAGCTATGCTCGAGTGGATACGCGAAAACAAGCGCTGGGCGCAGATCGTTTTAATCCTGCTGATTTTTCCGTTCGCATGCACG
>DASTRU010000121.1:0-3266 GCA_035761045.1 Burkholderiaceae bacterium
GGCGACCTTTTCAAGGTTGTGCATGACTTCGTTCATGCACGACGCGAGAGAACGCGGCATGCCGGGATTGAGAATCAACAGCTCCGCGACGCGCTCGGGCGTAATCACGTCGCGATACACCTTGCGGTACACCTCGAACGCGGAGGTCGATCGCAATACCGCGGCCCAATGGTAGAAATCGCGCTGCGCGTTACCGCCGTTGGACGATGGCGAACGGTTGCCGTAACTCAACGGTAATAAATCGTCGTCGCTATGAAACTTCACGTCGATGATGCGAGCGGTGTTGTCCGCGCGTTCAAGGTGGGTGCCTAAGCGGATGAACCAAAACGCTTCGTCCTTGAGCATGGTGCCAATCGTCACGCCGCGCGATTGATGCGAGCGAAACTTGACCCATTCGAAAAAGCGGCTTGGGTCTTGCGCGGGTAAGCCATCGCGCAATAAACGTTGCATCTCGAGCCACGTATCGTTGTGCGCTTCCCAAACCTCGGTGGTCAAGGTGCCGCGCACCGCGCGCGCGTTTTCGCGTGCCGCTTGCAAGCATGCGCTGATGGAGTTGGGGTTGTCGTCGTCGCGCACCATGAAGTCGAGCACGCGATGCGCGGAAAAATCGTCGCCATGCCGATCGTGATACAGCGGCAACAATTCGGAGATGCTCAACAAATTGTGCCAACCCGTCTTCGCCTCGGTGGCCGATTGTGGAAGCAACGACATTTGCACGTTCACGTCGAGCAAGCGCGCGGTGTTCTCGGCGCGCTCGGTATAGCGCGCCATCCAAAATAAGTGATCAGCGGTTCGGCTCAGCATGCTTCCTCGCTTAAGGGGTATCAACTGCTGCTTCGAGCACCCATGTGTCCTTCGTACCACCGCCTTGCGACGAGTTGACGACCAACGACCCTTCGCGCAAGGCCACGCGGGTCAATCCTCCAGGCACCATCGATACGCTTTGCCCGGACAATACGAACGGCCGCAGGTCGATATGACGTGGCGCGACGCCGCTTTCAACGAAGGTGGGGCACGCGGATAAGGCAAGCGTTGGTTGCGCGATGTAGCCGTCGGGTTGCGCCTTAAGACGATCGCGAAAATCGTCGATCTCCGCGCGCGACGCGCAAGGGCCGATCAACATGCCGTACCCACCGGCGCCATGCACCTCCTTAACGACTAAGTGTTCGAGATTGGCCAGCACATGGCTTAATTCATCGGACTTGCGGCATTGCCATGTCGGCACGTTGGCGATGATGGGTTCTTCGCTTAGATAAAAGCGAATCATGTCGGGCACATACGGATAAACGCTTTTATCGTCGGCCACGCCGGTGCCGATCGCATTGGCGAGCGTGACGCGTCCAGCGCGATACACATTTAGCAAGCCGGGCACGCCGAGTTGCGAATCGGGGCGGAAGGCGAGCGGATCGAGAAAGTCATCGTCCACGCGCCGGTAAATCACATCCACGCGCTGCGGGCCTTGCGTCGTGCGCATGAACACGAAGCCGTCGTTCACGAATAAATCTTGCCCCTCGACAAGCTCCACGCCCATTTGCTGCGCGAGAAACGCGTGCTCGAAATACGCCGAGTTGTACATGCCGGGCGTTAGCACCACGACGACGGGTTCAGCCACGCCCATGGGTGCGACGGCGCGCAAATTTTCGAGCAACAAATCGGGGTAATGCGCGACCGGCGCGATGCGATAGCGCGCGAACAACTCGGGGAACAGGCGCATCATCATCTTTCGGTCTTCGAGCATGTAACTCACGCCGGAGGGCACGCGCAAATTGTCTTCAAGCACGTAGAACTCGCCCGCGCCCGCGCGCACGACATCAATGCCCGCGATATGCGCATAAATGTTGCCGGGCAGATCGATGCCGTGCATCTCGGGCCGGTACTGCGCGTTGCGGAACAATTGCTCGGGCGGAATCACGCCGTTCTTGACGATGCGTTGCTCGTGATAGAGGTCGTGCACGAACATATTGAGCGCTTGCACGCGCTGCTTGAGTCCCGCTTCCAAGGTGCGCCATTCATGCGCGGGGATGATGCGCGGGATGATGTCGAACGGGATAAGGCGTTCGGTGCCCTGCTCGTTCTCATCGGTATCGCCATACACCGCGAAGGTGATGCCCACGCGGCGAAACATCAGATCGGCCTCGGCGCGTTTGGCGGCGATCGTCTCGGTCGATTGCGCGTCAAGCCAACTGCTTAATGTGCGGTAATGGTCGCGCACGGTGTGCGCATCGTTCATCTCGTTGTAGAACGCGGCCATGTAATTGTCGACAGTTGGCAAGCAAGTGTGGGTAAGAGATACAAGATTTATGCCGGTGCGCGGCGGGGCTAATTAAAGACCATGCGCATCATCGGCCGTGCCAATACCGTGCGTATTGTTCACGCAAACGAGTCATGTTGGTGCCTTGCGCGCTAAACCGTACTTCGATTGCACCATCACGATCGGTTCTCGCGATGTCCACGCCGCGATCCGCGTAACGCGCCAAGACATCGGCGCGGGGATGGCCGAAGCGATTGAACCAGCCCGCCTGAACAATCGCGATGCGCGGTGCGACGGCATCGACGAATCCTTCGGTGGAGGACGTCAAGCTGCCGTGATGTGGCACCGCGAGCACGTCGGCGCGAAGCATTGGGCTCGCGGTGTCGACAAGCGCGCGTTCTTGCGCGGCTTCGATATCGCCGGTCAACAATAAGCCGCCGTGTTGGTTGGCGATCTTCAACACACAGCTGCGCGCGTTGGTCTTGGCTTCTTGCGCATAACTTTCGGCCGAGGGATGCAAGACTTCGAAGCGCACGCCATCCCATTCCCACCGCTGGCCGCTTTCGCAACGACGCCACTGCTTGGCCGCGCGCGAGATGGGCGCTTCGTGTTCGATCGACGTTAACAGCCACTCGACCTCGCGCGCATCGAGCACGGCCAAGGCGCCGCCCGAGTGATCGTTGTCCGCATGCGAAACCACCATCGCGTCAAGCCGCCGCGCGCCAATCGCGCGCAAGTGCGGCAACACGACGCGTTGGCCCGCGTCGGCATCGTCTGACCATTTAGGACCGGTGTCGTACAGCAAGCGATGTCGCGCGGTTTCAATCACCACCGCCGTGCCTTGACCGATGTCGAGAAACGTCGCGCGCCAATCGCCTTCGGCTGGCCTCGGCTCGGGGGTGAGGAGCAAGGGAATGAATAAGGCGATCGCGCCAACACGACCCGGCACCCCGCGCGGCGCGAATAACCACGCGCCGCCCGCCATCGCAAGGCCAACGGCGAGCATCGATGGCTT
>DASTRU010000122.1:0-7808 GCA_035761045.1 Burkholderiaceae bacterium
GGCGCAGGGCATGTCGTTGCTGATGAACGGGGCGAACATCGTGACGCGCCGAGCGATCAAGGCGCTGGATGACGGCATCACGACGCCATTCATTACCGCGATGTATTCGTGGAACATGCTCTACAACCCCGACGAGAGCGTGAAGGGTGACTACAACGTTCAGGCGAAGGGGTCGGCGGCGCTGATGGAGCGCGAGCAGCAGGCTCAGATGTTCTTCCAGTTCCTGCAATTCGTTAACTCGAATCCGATACTCGCTAAGGGTGCCAAGTGGGACAAGATCGCCGAGGAAGGCGCGCGCTTGTTGCGCATGAATAAGGCGGGATTGTTCGCGACGCCGGAGGAGTTCAAGCAGATCATCGACGAGATGGCGAAACAGCCGCCTCCCGTTGCGCCTCAGATTGAAGTGGCGAAGATTCGCGCGGAAGTCGATAAGTATGTCGCCGATCTTAATGCGCAGCTTGAGAAGGGACGCCAAGCGCTTGACAAAGTGTTGGCCGATGCGAAGTTGGCGTCGGACTTGCAAATGCATTTGAGCCAGCAAGGCATGTCGCTCGAAGAATTGAAACAATCGTTTGGATTGGCGCGCATGCAGGAAGACAACGCGAACGCGCGCTTTAACGCTGAGATGGCCGCCAAGATGGGGCTAGGGAGCGGCATTTGAATACCGAGATTCGTATTAAGCGCGAGTTGATTCAACGCGAGATCGATGCGTTGCGTTCGCAGTTGTGCAATGAGCAGATGGAAGACCGCAAGACGCAGCATTTTCGCGGGCAGATTAAAGGGCTTGAGAAGGCGTTAGCGCTGGCCGACGGTAAGCGTTCGCCTGTTGATGCCGTACGCGATCCATTACCCACGCAAGCGATGGATGTGGACCCGAGTAAACAACCTGCGCGCTTGTATTGATCACGACCATTACCACGACCGAGAGGCCCGCAATTGCGGGCCTTTTGCTTTTCTGAGGCTTGCATGACCACGACTAACGACCTGACCGAACAACAACAAGAAGCCCTGTTTGCCGAGCTTGCCGAGGCGCGTCTTAAAGGTGCGTCGGTTTCCGACGTGTTGAGCGAGACGCCCATCGAGAAGCAAGGCGAGGCCGATAAGAAATTAGAGGCCCCGGCCGTTGTGGCGGAGGAAGTTAAGCCCGCCAACACGCCCGCACCAGCGAATACGCCCGCACCCGCCGCACCCTCATCGCCTGATCCAGCGCCTTCCCCTGCTGCTTCGACCGAGTCGAACCCGCAGGAGAAAAGCACTGAGGAGATGAGTGCCGAGGAACTGCGCGCGTATCTCGCGAAAGTGGAGCGTGAGAAGAAAGCCGCCATCGGGCGTGCTGCCGCTGCGCAGCGCGAGGCCGAGCGGTTGAAACGTCAAGTGTCCGCCACACCCGCGCCCGCACCAGCGGCCCCGAGTGTGGATGAGGAGACGTTGACGAAAGATTTTCCTGAGTTAGCCAGGGTCATTGAACGTCGTGTCGCCGCTGGCGTGCAGACGCTTAAGCAGGAGGTTTCGACCGTTGCTCAAAGCACTGCGATTGCCACCCTCGATGCGGTGTTCCCTGGTTGGGACTCAACGATGCAATCCGACGAGTTTCAGTATTGGTTGTCTCAACAGCCGCCGGAGGCGCAACGTAAATTTGATAGCAACAGCGTGGGCGACTACGCGACGTTGCTGCGGAGTTACGAACGCGCTCAACAACCGCCCGCTGCATCGACCAACACCGGACCGTCAGAAGCTGAACGCATTCAGCAAGAACGCGCGAACCGTCTACGCCAAGGCGCAGCGGTGACGACGCGTGCTGCTGGCTCCAATCCCACGGGCGAGCCCGATCCCGAGACAAATCCCGAAGCGTATTTCGAATACCTCGCGCGTATACGCGAGGAGCGGAATCGACGCATGGGTGGACGGTAAGCCCACAAGTTAAGGAATTCAGACTATGTCTACCTATGGTGATATCAGCCCGCGCGTAGGTATCTACGCCGTGGAAAACATGCTCGCGCATGCGGAGCCCATTTCGATTCTCACGAAAATGGGGCAGGTCAAACCAGTGCCGAAGAACCGTGGCCAAGTGGTGAAATTTCGCCGCCCGGTGCCGTGGAGCGATCCAATCGTTGGTGGCGCGGGCAATAGCTCCACCGGTTCGATTACGAACTGGACTGCACCAGCATTGACCGAAGGTGTCACTCCGTCAGCGACGTCGTTTAGCTACGTTGATGTGCAAGTGACCCTTGGCCAGTACGGCAACTATGTGGAGATCACGGACAAAATCCAAGACCTTCACGAAGACCCCGTGCTGAACGATCAAACCCAGCTCGCCGGCGAGAACGCGGCCGAGACGATGGAGTTGATCACCTATAACGTGTTGCGTGCGGGTACGACGGTTAAGTACTTAGGCGGTGCAGCGCGTGCGAACGTGAATTCGGCGGTAACGCTTGATTCGCTTCGTGCAGCGGTGCGTAACCTGCAAGCGCAGCGCGCTAAGAAAATTACCTCGATCCTTGGGCCGTCCACCAACATTTCGACCCGTCCCGTTGAAGCCGCGTATGTCGCGTTCTGCCATACCGACTGCCAAGCCGATATCCGCGCGTTGACCGGATTTACGCCCACGGCGGAGTACGGCTCGCGTCAAACGCTGTGCCCGGAAGAGTTCGGCACCGTGGAGGACATCCGCTTTGTTACCTCGCCGTTATTCGCGCCGATGATCAACCTGGGCGCGGCGATCGGTGGTACGGGACTGAAGAGCACGGCGGGTTCGAACATCGACGTGTACCCGATCATGATCGTCGGCAAGGAAGCGTACGGCACGACCCCGTTAAAGGGTATGCAGTCCGCCGAGATCAAAGTGCTTAACCCTGGAACTCCCCGTGGTGGCGATCCGCTCGGCCAGCGTGGCACGGTGGGTTGGAAAGCTTGGTTCGCTGCGGTTCGTTTGAACGAGTCGTGGATGTACCGCCTAGAAGTGGGCGTCAAAGCCCTGTAATTGTTAAGCGCGCTACCTAAGCGCAATCCCTAAAGGCCCGCCTAACCCGCGGGCCTTTTTCTTTTGTGAGGAATCAAGTGACCCGAACCGCAACCCGAACCCGAAACATGACCGCCGAGATTGCAGCCCTCGAGGCCGAGCACGAAACCGTATCGACGCCCGACTTCAGCGTGTTGAGACATGTGAGAAGCATGCCGAAGTACATCGTCGAGATTCATCGCAGCGATGCGGAGGATGCGATCGATCCAGTGCCCGTGCAGAACGGCGACTACTTCACCGTGATTCGTCGCGGTCGTCGCGTGGTGGTGCCCGAGGCGGTGGTGACGGTGCTTAACGATGCGCGCGGTCAACGCTTGAACTCCGACACAAAGAAATGGGAATCGTATGTCTCATACCCATACAGCGCAGTGCCATACAACGGCGACCTACCCATCGGGACGGAAGTCGATGAGTTTGGTCAGCCTGTCACTAAGGATTAATTCAGATGGCACGCAAGCAGACGAAACCCGAGGTCGATTCGCAAGTTGAGGTCGCGCCGCAAGTGGACGGCGCGCCCAGTGACGCGGAAATCGATGCATTAAGCGTGGTGCTTTCGCAGGCACAAAGCGATTCGGCTGTGGTCGGGCCGACGGTTGTAGAGCCTGCCGTTAAGGAAGCGCCGCATTCTGGCGATTACGTGGTGACGGTGTTTGGCGACAAAAACGATGAGCCCGTGCGCATCGTTAATGGCGGTCAAGTAGCGGTGATTCATCGCAATCGACCCACGCGCGTTTCGTCGGCTGTGTTTGCAGCGCTTGCCGATAGCGATGTGGTGTTTGAAGCGATCGTGGTGTGAGGCGACGATGAACCAACTGTTTAACCCAGGGCGAGAAGGGTTCTTAGACGGGACGATCGATGCCGACACCGCAGTGATTAAAGCCTTGCTGGTGCGTGGCTATGCGGTGAACGAGTCGCATAAGTTTTTATCGGATGTGACCGGATCGGGCGGCACCGTAGTCGCAACATCCGCCGCGTTGAGTGGTAAGTCGGTGACGGCAGGCGTATTCGATGCGAACGACGTGATTTGGTCGGCCGTGCCTGCGGGTGCTGCATGCGACGTGGTGTTGTTGGTGCAAACGTCGGCGGTGACTGGCGGCGCGGATGTGGCGAGCAACGCTCAACGATTGATCGCCGCGATTGATGGGCGCGTACGGTTTACGACCGCTGCGGCCGCGGCTTCAGGTGCAACAAGTATTGCCGTGGACCCGTTGTTTGCTGCCGTGGCTAACGGCGCGACGGCTACAAAGATTAGCGGCACAGGTCCGTCCACGTTGACGCTTACCGCGTCGTCGGCGGCCAACGCGCGCACGATTTCCACGTCGGCAATTAGCACGGCCTTGAGTGCCGATGCGGTTTACGAGGTGGCGATTTCCGGCAACGGCTTGCCCGTGACGCCCAACGGTGGAGATATCAACTTCACCTGGGATAACGGACCTAACAAGGTATTCAAGTTATGAGGGCGCTTGTCGCGGTGCTGTTTGCCTTGATGGCAACGCGCGCTCACGCACAGACGCCGCCCGTGCCGCCGTGCTGGCCTTCAACGATTGGTGGTCAGGGCTCCCAGGTGTTTGTGTTGACGAACTCCATGGGGCCAATCGCGTGTTGGTATTGCCGCGAGTCGGCAACATCGATGCGTTGGTATGGCGTTTATCCGTCGTGGGGGCAGTTGTCACCAGATTGGGGGCAGGTGCTTGCGTCGATTCTTGATGCGCCTAAACGCACGGAGGCAGCGGCTGGCGTGTGGGCGAAGTACATCGGTTCGAACACGGACGCGACGATGCGCATGCATGCCGAGTCGTTTTGTACTTCGAAGGCATCGGCCGCCGTGCTGCCAGCCGCGCCGACCGTGGCGCAGTGGGTGGTGGCGAAGAACGGGACGTATTCGGATCGGCCAGCGTATCCCTACGTTAACGGCGTGCGCGGTTCGGTAAGCACGGAGCGCGTTGCGGTGGGCGCGTCTTGCGATTGCGCGTTAGCTAAGTCGGTCAGCAGCACGAATACGTATTGCGCGGTGCTGAATCGTTCAAATCTTGTAGCCCTTTGCGCCTTACCCCAATGATCTACTTACCACGCTGGAAAACGGTGGCCGCGCAAGCGCTTCTTTCAATCGTTGATGGACCAAAAACCGCGCGGCAAATCGCCGATGCGTGTTGCGTCGGCGATGCGGATATCGAGGCGATTTTGCGGCGAACGATCGAGCGCAAAACGATCCTTGTGACTCGAGGCAAACGCCCTCGCATTTATCGTTTGAATCCGCGCGTTCGCCCCGATCTCGTGCGCGAAGTATTAGGACCGGCCGATGACGACGAATGAACAAGAGAAGTCGTGCGCGGCAGTCGGCGCAATCGGGCTTCAGTTCACCTTGGAAATTCACATGCTTGATGGATCGGTGTTGAAGGTTCCATGCACAGCGACTCCATCCCCTTCTAAGAGCGAAAACAATGGCGACATTGACAGCAAGTAACGGCGTGAAAACGGCGTCGTGCGATGCGGCGTTGAATCGATTGACGACGGGCACCACAGATGCGACGCCTGATTTTGCGTTCCTCAACGCAAGCAACGCGATCCTAGGCATCTGCAATTTTTCGGCGACTCCTTTTGGCGCATCGGTCATTAATGGCAGCACGGGTAAGGCCGAGGCAAGCGCGAACACGATCGCCAATAGCGGCGCGCCCACGGCGGGCACGATTACTAAGGGGCGTTGGCGCAACCGCGATAACGCGACAGAGATCGAATTCGATATTGCGTTGTCCGGTGCGGCGCTGAACTTAGGAAGTGTCGATATTCCGGCCGGGGCGTCGCACATTGCCGTGTCGAATTTGAAGTTTATTTGGGACGTTGGTGCGGGTTAATGGCCGAATTCTTGGTACGCCGCAACTTGCAACGGGTGTTTGCAGGCGCGCAGGCGAGCATTAGCGCGTCGGTGCTAATTAATCGCACACCTGCGTGGTTGCAGGGTCAACCGTCGCTTGCGTGGTTGGAGTTGCCGAATACGCCGATGTCTGCGGCGATGAGTTCGTATCCGTCACCGGGTGGGACGAAAGCCTTCATTTGTTCGTATTCAGGCGCGTGCAATAGCGATTCCGAGATATTCGTGGTCGCGGGTGGGGGGCATGCGGATTATGCGGGCAACGAAGGGCTGCGCTTCAATGCGTTGGCCGATGTGCCCGTGTGGGCGCTTATGCGCGCGCCAACCTCGTCGGTGCCCGGAACAATCGGGCCGGGTTCGGCGTACTACAGCGATGGGCGACCGGCATCGCGACATACAGGGTGGCATACCCAATTCATCAAGGCCCGTAACCGGGCCTTTTTATTTGGTAGCTACGCCTTGTGGGGTAACGGCAACGGCGCGGCGGCCAACGTGGATGCGTTCAGCATCGCGACCAACGATTACGACGCGGCGGGTACATACCCCAACGTTCCGTTTATCGATAACAACCCGATCGGTGTCGCTAAGCATCCGGTGACGGAAGACGTGTGGTTGCAAAGCACTGGCGGGACGTTGGTGCGATGGAATCAGTCATCCAACACGTTTACGAATTTCGGCAGCAAGAGCGTTTACAACATTCGTACGCCTTACTGCATTGACCCCGTTCGTGGGCGACTTGTTCGCTTTGACGCTTCGTTAGGAGCGCGTTTTGACTTGACGAGCGCGGCAGAAACGGCGGTGACGTTCACGGGATTAACCGCGGGCATCGATCGCAGTTGCACGGTGGTGTGGTGTCCGGATCGAGGCGCGGACGGCACGTTTTTGTCGTTTCGTTGGAGTGACGGCGCGGTGTTTGAGTGCAACCCCGTGACCTTCAACGTGACGCAACTTTCAATCGGCGGCGTAACGCCACCTGCACCCGGTCCGACGGCCGGCGAGGCGCAGTTGTTCGGGCGCTTTGGATATCTCCCCGCGATTAAGACGTGCTTCTACATTCGAAGCGCGAGTGACAACGTGTTTGTGTTCAAGGTGGCGTGAGTCATGGCTTATAGCTTGAAAACGTCGGGCATCGCCACGTCGTTGGTGATGTGCGTTGCCGTCGATGACGACGGTTCGGTGCGTGAGTTCGTGAGTTCAACGATCAACGCGGCGAAAACGGTGCAAGGCAGCGGCGGTGGCGCGGCGACGATTGGCTCGGCGAACTGGAAGGGCACGTCGCGCAATTACTACGAGACGTTTTCAAACGGGCCATACGATTTTTACGGGGTCAAGTTTCCAGCGGGTAATCGCCCGTCGCACCCGCTAAACAATTCGGTTGGATGGACGCTCTTTGAGGCGTTCGCGGGTGTGAGCGCCGTTCAAGGCGAGGGCGGTTTGATCTCGTACTCGTCCGCAGGCGATGGGGGCTTAGCGGGTTCGGATATCGACTCGGCCGGCAAGCTGTCGCATTTCATGTCGTCCACTCCGCGCGGCAGCGGTACGACGACTTTGCCTTTGAACGGCACGACGAAATTCGCCTACGCAATCGGCTTTGATAACGATACGGGCGAGAATTTTTATTACGGTCTTGAGAGTGGCGCAATCGCTTCGGATGGATCGAGTACCGCCGGTGTTGGTTTTGCTTCTTCCGGTGGCGAGGTGTACGGCATCGGCGGCTTCCCCGGGCAAGGCAACATTCCGGCAAAGCGTTTTTGCTCGCTGTTGTTTAGCCGTGAGTTAACGCTCGCCGAAATTCAGTCACTGCACAACGATTGGTTTGGCACTCTTTTCGATGCGACGCCGCCACCTACTAAGTATTGGAAAGTCCCCAGTAACGCCACGGTGGGCACTAATGCGCGCGTGATGGTAATGGCGGCGGGT
>DASTRU010000123.1:0-7477 GCA_035761045.1 Burkholderiaceae bacterium
TTGTTTAATAGGTTCTGTCCCCATTTTAAATTGATTGAGGGGATAAAAGTGCTGTTTTATAGTCCAGGCTCCTCCCAACGATCCGACGGGTTTTGTCCATGGACCGCGAACACTCTTTTCTATCCGATGTTGAAACCCAGCGAGACCAGGCCGAAGCCTTCGGGCTGTATCGGCGCGAGGCCGAACACGATGCCTGCGGCGTTGGGTTCATCGCGCACATTCGCGGCAAGAAAAGCCATTCGATCGTCGAACAAGGCTTACTAATTCTGCAAAACCTCGACCATCGTGGCGCGGTTGGCGCCGATCATTTAATGGGCGATGGCGCGGGCATCTTGATTCAAGTTCCCGACCAGTTTTACCGCGAGGAAATGGCGACCGCTGGCGTGACCTTGCCGCCGCAAGGGGAGTACGGCGTCGGCATGATCTTCTTGCCAAAGGAACATGCGTCGCGCATGGCGTGCGAGCAGGAAATCGAACGCGCGATCCGCGACGAAGGCCAAGTGCTGCTCGGCTGGCGCGATGTGCCCATCGATACCGACATGCCGATGTCGCCCGCCGTTCGCGCCAAGGAACCTGTCATTCGGCAAGTCTTTATTGGTCGTGGCCCCGATGTGATGGTGACCGACGCGCTCGAACGCAAGCTGTACGTCATTCGCAAAACATCGAGCCACCGCATTCAAGGCTTGAAGCTTAAGCACGGCAAGGAGTACTTCGCGGTGTCGATGTCGGCACGCACCGTGGTCTACAAGGGCTTGTTGTTGGCCGATCAAGTCGGCCGCTACTACCGCGACTTGCAAGATCCGCGCGTCGTATCGGCGTTGGCGCTCGTGCATCAGCGTTTTTCGACCAATACGTTTCCCGAATGGCCACTCGCGCACCCGTATCGGCTCATCGCGCACAACGGCGAGATCAACACCGTCAAGGGCAACTTCAATTGGATGCGCGCGCGCGAAGGCATCATGAAATCGCCCGTGCTGGGCGATGACCTTAAGAAGTTATGGCCGCTGATTTACGCGGGCCAATCCGACACCGCGTGCTTCGACAATTGCCTAGAGCTTTTGACGATGGCCGGTTACCCACTCGCGCACGCGGTGATGATGATGATTCCCGAAGCATGGGAACAGCACGCGTTGATGGATGAAAACCGTCGCGCGTTTTATGAATATCACGCGGCGATGATGGAACCGTGGGACGGCCCCGCCGCGATCGCATTCACCGACGGCCGTCAAATCGGCGCCACGCTTGATCGCAATGGACTAAGGCCCGCGCGCTACATCGTGACCGACGACGATCACGTGATCATGGCGTCCGAATCCGGCGTGTTGCCGATTCCCGATTCGCGCATCGTGAAGAAGTGGCGCTTGCAGCCGGGCAAGATGTTTTTGATCGACACCGAGCAAGGCCGCATCATCGACGATCAAGAAATCAAGGGCGCGTTGGCTAACGCCAAGCCCTACAAGGAATGGATCAAGCGCATTTCGATCAAGCTCGACGACGTCGAAAGCGCGGGCGAACCCGAAACGTTTAAGGAGTCGTTGCTCGATCGCCAACAAGCGTTCGGCTATACGCAAGAAGATTTGCGCGTGATCCTCGCGCCGATGCTGAAGGACGGCGAGGAAGCGACCGGATCGATGGGCAACGACTCACCGCTTGCGGTGCTGTCGAGCAAGAACAAGCCGCTATACAACTACTTCAAGCAACTGTTCGCGCAAGTCACGAATCCGCCGATCGATCCGATTCGCGAACAACTCGTGATGTCGTTGGTGAGCTTCATCGGTCCTAAGCCGAATTTGCTTGATCTCAACAACACCAATCCGCCGATGCGGCTCGAAGTGAGCCAGCCGGTGCTTGGCTTTGACGAGATGGCGAAGATTCGCAACATCGCCAAGCTCTCGGGCGGCAAGTTCAAAAGTTATGAGCTTGACATTACCTATCCCGCGCAATGGGGTAAGGAAGGTATCGAAGCGCGCTTGGCGTCCTTATGCGCCGAGGCGGTGGACGCGGTGCGCGATGGGCACAACATCTTGATCGTGTCGGACCGTTTGATCGATCGCGATCATGTCGCGATCCCCGCCTTGCTTGCGACGAGCGCGGTCCATCATCACCTTGTACGCAAGGGCATGCGCACCAGCACTGGCTTAGTCGTCGAAACCGGTTCGGCGCGCGAGGTGCATCACTTCGCATTGCTTGCAGGATACGGCGCGGAGGCCGTTCATCCTTACCTCGCGCTCGAAACCTTGCTTGAGATGGTGGGCCGCGGCCTAACGACCGAAGCCGATGGATCGAAGGCTGTTTACAACTTCACCAAAGCAATCGGCAAGGGCATGCAAAAGGTGATGTCCAAGATGGGCATTAGCACCTACATGAGCTACTGCGGCGCGCAGATTTTCGAGGCGATCGGTTTATCGAAAGACTTAGTCGACAAGTACTTCACCGGTACGCCGAGCAATGTCGAAGGCATTGGCGTCTTCGACGTGGCCGAAGAAGCATTGCGTTTGCATGCGCAAGCCTTTGGTGAAGACCCCGTGCTCGCCACCATGCTCGACACCGGCGGTGAATACGCGTGGCGTGTGCGCGGCGAGGAACATATGTGGACGCCCGATGCGATCGCCAAGCTGCAACACTCCACGCGCCAAAACTCCTATCAAACCTATAAGGACTACGCGCGGTTAATCAACGATCAATCGCGTCGCCACATGACCTTACGTGGTTTATTCGAATTCAAGGTCGATCCGACGAAAGCGATTTCGATCGATGAAGTCGAACCCGCGAAGGAAATCGTTAAGCGTTTCGCTACCGGCGCGATGTCCTTGGGCTCGATCAGCACCGAAGCGCATGCCACCTTGGCGGTGGCGATGAACCGCATCGGCGGCAAGAGCAATACCGGCGAAGGCGGTGAAGATCCGTGGCGTTATCAAAATGAATTGCGCGGTATTCCAATCAAGCAAGGCGAAACCTTGTCGAGCGTGCTCGGCGCGGGCAGCGTCGTAGCCGACATTGCCTTGCAAGAAGGCGATTCATTGCGCTCGCGCATCAAGCAAGTCGCGTCCGGTCGGTTCGGCGTGACGGCGGAATACTTAGTCAGCGCCGATCAAATTCAGATCAAGATGGCGCAAGGCGCGAAGCCGGGCGAGGGCGGCCAATTGCCCGGGCATAAGGTCAGCGAATACATCGCGAAGTTGCGCTTCTCGGTGCCGGGCGTGGGACTGATCTCGCCACCGCCGCATCACGACATTTATTCGATCGAAGACTTAGCGCAGTTGATTCACGATCTTAAGAACGTAAATCCCAAGGCGAGCATCAGCGTCAAGCTCGTGAGCGAAGTTGGCGTGGGAACGATCGCCGCGGGCGTCGCCAAGGCGAAGGCCGATCACGTCACCATCGCGGGCCACGATGGCGGCACGGGCGCATCGCCCGTGAGTTCGATCAAGCACGCGGGCACGCCGTGGGAATTAGGCTTGGCCGAAACGCAGCAAACCTTAGTGCTAAACCGTTTGCGTAGCCGCATCGCCGTGCAAGTCGATGGCCAGATGAAGACCGGCCGCGACGTGGTGATCGGCGCGATGCTTGGCGCAGATGAGTTTGGCTTCGCAACCGCGCCCTTGGTGGTCGAGGGTTGCATCATGATGCGCAAATGCCATTTGAATACCTGCCCGGTCGGCGTCGCCACGCAAGATCCGGTGCTGCGCGCGAAGTTCCAAGGCAAACCCGAGCATGTCGTCAATTACTTTTTCTTCGTGGCCGAGGAAGCGCGCGAGATCATGGCGCAGTTGGGCATTCGCACCTTCGAGGAATTGATTGGCCGCGCCGATTTGCTCGACACGAAAAAAGGCATCGAGCATTGGAAAGCGAGAGGCTTGGATTTCTCGCGCATCTTCCATCAGCCCGAGGCGGCATCCGACGTCGCGCGGTCATGGTGCGAGTTGCAAGACCACGGACTAAGCCCCGAGCAAGGCAAGGCTCTCGACCATAAGTTGATTGAACGCGCCAAGCCCGCGCTCGAACGCGGCGAACGCGTGAGCTTCATTCAACCGATCCGTAACGTGAACCGCACCGTTGGCACGATGTTGTCTGGCGAGGTCGCGCGTAAGTACGGCCACGCGGGTCTGCCAGAGGACACGATCCATATTCAATTGCAAGGCACCGCGGGCCAAAGCCTGGGTGCTTTCCTCGCGCACGGCATCACGCTCGACTTAGTCGGCGAGGGTAACGATTACGTCGGTAAGGGGTTGAGTGGCGGACGCATCATCGTGCGTTGTCCTAATGACTTCCGTGGCGCCGGAACGGAGAACATCATCGTCGGCAATACGGTGTTGTACGGCGCGATCGCGGGCGAGGCGTATTTCAACGGCGTCGCGGGCGAACGATTCGCGGTGCGTAATTCAGGCGCGACCGCCGTCGTGGAAGGCACGGGCGATCACGGCTGCGAATACATGACCGGCGGCACCGTCGTGGTGTTGGGCGCGACGGGACGCAACTTTGGCGCGGGCATGTCGGGCGGCATCGCATACGTGTATGACTCCGATGGCCAGTTCGCCAAACGTTGCAACATGGCCATGGTCGATCTTGAAAAGGTGCTCCTAAGTAGCGAGCAGGAGGCCAGTGTCGACCGCGCGATTTGGCATCGCGGCATGACGGATGAGAACGTATTGCGCTCGCTCATCGAGCGGCATTTCCGTTACACCGGTTCGACCGCCGCGCGTTACATGCTTGACCATTGGGCCGAAACACGGTCTCGCTTCGTCAAGGTATTTCCCAAGGAATATCGGCGCGCGTTGCGTGAAATCAATACGCCGAAAAACGCCGAGAGGCTCGCCGCCTAAGTTCTCGCTCATCCGCTCATTCCAAACAAAGGTTTCCTCATGGGTAAGGTCACGGGTTTTCTCGAGTTCGATCGCGTTGAAGAACAATACGAGCCGCCAGAGTCGCGCAAGCGGCATTGGAAGGAATTTGTCCTAACGCTTAAGGATGAAGACGCGAAGATTCAAGGCGCGCGATGCATGGACTGCGGTATTCCGTTTTGCAACAGCGGCTGCCCGGTCAACAACATCATTCCCGATTACAACGACCTCGTTTACCGGCAAGACTGGCGCAACGCGCTCGACACCTTGCTCACCACTAATAACTTTCCTGAATTCACCGGACGTATTTGTCCGGCGCCGTGCGAAGCGGCGTGCACCTTGGGCATCAACGAAGCCCCTGTCGGCATTAAGTCGATCGAGCATGCGATCGCCGACAAAGGTTGGGAGATGGGGTGGATCGTTCCGCAGCCACCCAAGCGCAAGACGGGTAAGAGGGTTGCGATCGTGGGCTCAGGACCGGCCGGTCTCGCGGCGGCTCAACAACTCGCGCGCGTGGGGCACGATGTCACGGTGTTCGAGAAGAACGACCGCATCGGCGGCTTGCTTCGCTATGGCATTCCCGATTTCAAGATGGAGAAGTCGCATATCGATCGGCGCGTCAGGCAAATGGAAGCCGAGGGTGTGACGTTTCGAACCGGCGTTTTCGTAGGTAAGGAGATGCCCACGAGCCCCGGTTTCGTGAATTGGTCTAGCGAGCGTATCGATCCCGAACAATTGCTGTCGGAATTCGACGCCGTCGCATTAACAGGTGGCGCTGAAAGCGCGCGCGATTTACCTGTTCCCGGTCGCGAACTCAACGGCGTGCATTTCGCGATGGAATTTTTGCCTGTTCAAAACAAGGTGGTCGCGGGCGATAAGGTCGGGCATCAAATTTCGGCGAAAGGTAAGCACGTCGTCGTTATCGGTGGCGGCGACACGGGCTCCGATTGCGTCGGTACGAGCAATCGTCACGGCGCCAAAAGCGTGACGCAATTCGAGTTATTGCCCCAACCGCCCGAGCATGAAAACAAATCGCTCGTATGGCCGTATTGGCCAATCAAGTTGCGCACCTCCACGAGTCATGAAGAAGGCTGCCAACGCGATTGGTCGATCACGACGAAAGCCTTCAAGGACGACGGCAAGGGCAACGTCAAAGCATTGGTCGCCGCGCGCGTGGAGTGGAAGGACGGCAAGATGGTCGAGATCGCTGGTAGCGAGTTTGAAATTCCTGCCGATCTCGTGTTGTTCGCCATGGGTTTTGTAAGTCCAATGCAAGGCGTACTCGACGCATTTGGTATCGAACGCGATGTGCGAGGCAATGCGAAAGCCCCCGTTGAAGACGCGGCCGATGGTCGTCTTGCCTACGCGACGAGTCGGCCAAAAGTATTCGCCGCCGGTGATATGCGTCGTGGGCAATCGTTGGTCGTGTGGGCGATTCGCGAGGGACGGCAATGCGCTCGCGCGATCGATCAATTCCTGATGGGACGAAGCGATTTGCCTCGATAAAGCTTAATAAAAACTAACGATTTGTTCAGGGCACCTCGGTGCCCTTTTTATTTTTCTACGATATGCGAAGTCAGAATTAACGGAACGAGATTTGCTGTTGTCGGTGTCCGAAAAACGTTATTTCCTTAGGACACTGGTTTGTTGATCGTTACTAAACATTCGGACCCAACGTTTTGGGACAGTTTGCACGGTTTACGCGGAGTGGCGCTGTTGTACGTGTTGCTTTCCCATCTTGGCATCGCCGGTTTTTTTCTCGCGCCCGTTGGTCACAACGGTATTGGAAAAATTGGCGTATGGATTTTTTTTGGTCTCAGCGCTTTTTTGCTGACGTCGCGCTTGTATGCATCGATTAAACAAGGTTTACGTCCCACTCCCGCGCTTGTTGGATTTCTTACCCACCGAATATTTCGGATCTATCCGCTTTACGTATTGGTCGTGATCGCGCATGCGATCGTGCGCGACATCACGCCACGTGAAGTGCTCGAACACATATTTTTGCTGTCGGGCTTTCAAGAGCTTTGGGCGATTCCCGTCGAGTTCAAGTATTACTTTTGGATTCCCGTCATCGTCTTGTTTGCCGCGTTGGTGGGGCATATCAATGCCATCACGACGTTGGGCATCGTTTTCATCGCAACAAGCGCATTCGCGTTTACTTACCCGTCATTCGTTTTTTCAAATGCGCTAACGCTATTGCCCAAAGTGGCGCCGTTTTTATTAGGCAGCATATTGGGCATCGCCGCTGTAGAGCTGCGTCCCGGAGGCGACAGCGGCCGTTTCCGTTACGACCTGCTCGGCGTGATCTCCTTGCTGTTACTCGTGATTTGCACCTTCGCTTATCGCGAATGGATCAAGGACAAACCCAGCACATCGGAACTCGCGCCGATGATTTCCATTTTGACCGGCATCGCCGTTGTCGGACTCATGCGCGCATTGCTCGCGGGTGGCGTGATCGCGCGAATCTTCGCGTTACGACCGTTGGTAATCCTCGGAGAAATTAGTTTTAGCGTGTACTTGCTACACATGTTTCTCGTACGTTTTGCGACCCGCTTTACGGTGCCTGACGCACGTGAATTGTGGGCGTGGCCAATTTTCGCGGCCGCGATCGTCGCGGGTTGGTTGTCGTATACCTG
>DASTRU010000124.1:0-8063 GCA_035761045.1 Burkholderiaceae bacterium
GCCACAGCGGGCAATGCAATCCTCGCGCGTGGTACATGCTGCGATAGGCGATTTCAAGCTTGGCGGCGCTGCCTCGTTTATCGAAACATGAATGCGCGGTCCACCAATACAAGCGCGCGGCCTTTTCCTTGAACACCGCGTCATCGGGCGCGTTCATCGCCTCGCGATAGAGGCGTCCGACATGCCGTCCTATTTTTGGCAGGTCGCGAAATTGGGCATGAACGAACGATCGAGCCAATACGTGCTTGGTCGTCTCTGATTTGTCGAGGGAAATGAGTTCCGAATGCACGAATTTCGTCATGCCTACCGTTTCAAATCGGCCATCGCTGGTGGGTAAGTGTCCGGTGATGTTCAATGAACCGCTTATCAATCTCAAATCCTGATTATTGACGTTTACGATGTCCCCACCCGTACGCTCGTCTCCGGAAAAATCGCGTTGGTAAAGCGGATGCGCAATCGCCTGCACACGAACGAAGTCGCAGAGTTCACCGGCCGAGCTTTCAAGCGAATATGGCTCTGTCGGATCGCAGCGAACCTCAAGCGGATTTTTTCCGTTCACTAAATCCACGATTTTTGTACTTGGCGCGCTCACGCGCACTTGCACCGCGTGATTCCATAGCTCGCGAAAGCACGTAATGTCGCCCCGACGAATTTTCTCGCCGCCTTGCTCGATGCCTAAACGCAAATGGCGGCCATAAGGCCCCTGCTCGCGCACGATTTCCTGCAACGGTTGCTCGGTTTGATGCGGCAAGATCATCACGCCGGTAAGGCTACGTTCAAGCTCACCGACCGCTGGCGCGTTTGGCGCGTTTCGAAATGCCTCGCCGGGCCAATGCGGGGTGGCGGCTTTAAAACATAAAGCGTTGCGCAACCAATTAAGACCACCCGTATCGCGCGTGGTTTGTTGCGCGACTTCCGCCGGGTCTTCCCACAACGGATCGCGCGCAAGCGGATGGGATGAGGACGCGCCAACGCTTTCCGACCGTGAATGCGAAGGTTGCTCGACCTGAGCTTGAGCGTGGCGAAGAGTCGATAAATTGGCGAGAACGCGAGGCAACATGCGTGAGGCAACTAAGACGGTGATCACCGTAAGTTGAACGCGGCGCGCATGAGTTCAATCAATCGACGACGCGCAACAGCGTGTCGCTTTAAAAATTGAATCGCTGCTTAACGTAAACGTTGAGTGAGCGCTTTCACACACTTACTCATTTTTTTGCGAACACCTAACGCGATGTCGTTAGCCGTAATGCAACTCCCGCGTCTTGCCCCAAAACACGCGATACGCAAACACGGTGTAGCCAATAATCACGGGCAACACAACCACGGCGCCGATCAAGATGATGATGAGCGACTCGGGGGCCGACGCGGCCTGCCAAATCGTGATGCGGTCCACGACCAGGTAGGGAAAAAGGCTATACGCCAGCCCGTTGAACGCGAGTACGAAGATACCCACCGTGCATGCGAACGGCGCCCATGCCCAACGGTCGCGACCACGCGCGTTGTCGTTTGCGGTATCGGCTTCAAGTCGGCGCAAGAACACAAACGCGAGGATAAAAAGCGCGCCGGTCATCAACGGAATTGGCGCGAGCGCGAAGAGCTGTGGCAGCGCAAACCATTTTTCGAAAATGCCGCGACTCACGAACGGCGTGACGACCGACACCGCCGCGACACCACCCGCCGTCAACCAAAGACTATGACGCGCCCAACGCACCGCGCGTCGTTGCAAATCGCCCTCGGTTTTCATGATCAACCACCCGGCGCCAAGTAATGCGTAGCCCGCCGCCAAGCACAAGCCGATGAATAACGAGAACAACACCTCCGCCGTGCTTTTGCCAAAACCAACGATGAGTTGACCAAGCATCGTGCCTTGCGAGAACGAGGCGAGTAGCGACCCCGCCCAAAAGATCGTGTTCCAACGCGCCTTGTGTTCGTCGCGCGCCTTGACGCGAAAGTCGAATGCGACGCCACGCAAAATCAACCCCGCGAGCATGAGCGCGACGGGTAAGTACAAGGCGGTGAGAATCGCCCCATGCGCGAGGGGAAACGCCACGAGCAATAAGCCCACGCCCAAGACGAGCCACGTTTCATTGGCGTCCCAAAACGGGCCGATCGACGCGACCATGACGTCTTTTTGTTCGTCGTTGGCCGATCGCAGCAAGATGCCCACGCCTAAGTCGTATCCATCGAGGATCACGTAGGCAAGCATCGAGATGCCCATCAACGCCATGAAGATGACGGGCAACCAAAACGCCGAGCCGCTCAAGTCGGTGGGAATGCCGTTCATCGAACACCTCAGGTCGTTGCGTTACCCGCGGCCAGCGGATTGTTTTCCTTAGGCATCGGTTGTTTAGGCCGCTTGCCCGCCATATGAAAGACCACGCTGATGTAGGCCACCGTCAACGCAAGATAAAGCGTGAGGTAAATGGCAAACGATGCGGCGATCATTGGGCTTGGTACGTCGGCGGCGGCCTGCGCGGTGCTAAGCACGCCATACACCAACCACGGTTGTCGACCGATCTCGGTCGTATACCAACCCGCGACGACGGCGATCCATCCCGAAAACGTCATGGCGACCAAGGCGCGCGCCAACCATCGAGTAGGTTCGCGTTGACGCTTTAAACGCACGGCGGCAAGCCACGACACCGCGAGCATCAACACACCGATACCCACCATCGTGCGAAACGCGAAGAACACCGGCGCGACCGGCGGATGTTCCTTGAACGCATCGATGCCTTTGACCTCGCCTTCGAAGTCGTGCACTAAGTAAAGCGATGCGAGACCAGGGATCGAGATTTCATAGCGATTGCTTTTACTGATCGCGTCGGGCCAGCCAAACAACACCGCGGCCGCACCTTTGCCCGTCGTCCAAATGCCTTCCATCGCGGCGATCTTCGCGGGTTGATGTTCAAGCGTGTTGAGTCCGTGCAAATCGCCGACCACCATTTGCACGGGAATCAACGTGGCCGCCATGAAAACGCCGGTGCGCATGGCCGCCATCACGTCGGGACCACGATCGTTCTTCAACCAACGCCAAGCCGAAATGCCCGCGATCAGGAACGCGACCGTCAGACCCGACGCGATCAACATATGCGTCAAGCGATAAGGCATCGACGGATTGAAAATGATCGCGAGCCAATTGGTGGCATGCGCGACGCCATTGCGCATCTCGAACCCAGCGGGCGTATGCATCCACGAATTCAGCGCGATGATCCAAAACGCCGAGACCGTGGTGCCAAACGCGACGAGAAACGTGGCGAGCGTATGCACGCGATCCGAAACGCGGCCAATGCCAAACAGCATGATCGCGAGAAAGCTGGCTTCGAGAAAAAACGCGGTCAGCACTTCGTACGCGAGCAAGGGACCCGCGATATTGCCCACCGTTTGCATAAAGCCCGGCCAGTTGGTGCCGAACTGAAAACTCATCGTCACGCCGCTGACGACGCCAAGCGCGAAGCTCAGCGCGAACACCTTCACCCATAGGCGATAGGCGTCCATCCATTTATTGTCATGCGTGCGGTTATAGCGCCATTTGAAGAACAACAGCACCCAACCCAACGCGATGGAGATGGTGGGAAAAAGAATGTGAAAAGTAATGTTGGCCGCGAATTGCAGCCGGGCAAGCAGTAAGGCGGAGACGTCCACGAATAACCTCCAAGGCCTTCAAATCAACTGCGCGCTCGAACACTACTTACTCATGAAACGCGCGACGGGCCAGCACTGTATGAGATGCCGTTCGACGCGCGAAGTTTCGATTTCACGAACGGCTTTATTTTTTCGCCGACGACTGTGCCAGCATGGCTTCGACACGGTCTTGCGGAATAGCGCCCGCCACGCGACGGCCATCCGCGAAGAACAAGGTGGGCGTGCCCGACACCTTGTACTTCTGCCCAAGTTCAACGACTTTTTGAATCGGATTCGAGCAATCGCCATTACCCGAGGGCGCCACGCCCTTGACCATCCAATCGTCCAACGCTTTTTGCTTATTGGCCGAGCACCATATTTGACGCGACTTCACCTCGGAGTCCGGCGAAAGAATCGGGTAAAGGAAGGTATAGATCGTCACGTTCTCCATGCCCGCGATTCCTTGACGAAAGCGCTTGCAGTAACCGCAGTTCGGATCCGAAAACTCCACGATGACGCGCTCGCCCTTACCACGCACGGTTTTAACCGCGAGGTCGAGAGGCAGGTCTTTAAACGAAATGCGATTGAGATCGTCCAAGCGCGCTTGCGTCAGGTTCTGGCGCGTTTTGGCGTCGATCAAATTGCCGAGCAATAAGTAATTGGCCTGCGCGTCGGTGTAGACGATGTCGTCGCCGACACGGGCTTCCCACAATCCGCTCATCGGCGCCTTGCGCACCTGATCGATCGGTGCGTTCGCGCCCAACCGTGCTTGCAACGCCGACTTCACGCTCGCCTCGGTGGCGTCTTTATCGGCTTGCGCGAAAGCAAACGGCGTCATTACGGTGCCGAGCGCGAATGCCGCGGCGATGAGCAATCGTTTCATGTGAGTTTCCGTGGTGAATGCGATCGGCCGATCGCTTGGCGTATCAAACCGTTCTTAAAGACTGGCAAACGGTTGACGAGGTTCAATCCAACATTACGTACGGCGCGTACGAATGGATCGTCGAATGCGAACAAGCGTTGCAAGCCGTCGGTCGTGCGCATGAGCAGCGCGAGGTCGGCGGCGCGGGCGCGCGCGTAGCGGCGAAGCAATCGCATATCGCCAAGGTCGCGGAACGTTTCGCGGTCGGCTATCGTGTCGAGCAAGGTCGCCACGTCCGCCAACCCCGCGTTCATACCCTGCCCTGCTAATGGATGCATGACATGCGCCGCATCGCCCACCAAGGCAAGACGCGGTTGCACGAGGGTATCGGCTATGAAGTAATGCAAGTCGAACGCGAGCGCCGGGCTCGCCGCGCGCAACGCGCCCAAGCGCGCGCCGCATGCGCGTTCGACTTCGGCGGCCACGCGCTCGGGCTCCATCGCGCACAACTGCGTCGCATGCGCTTGCGCGGTGGACCACACCATCGACATACGATGCGAAGGCGTGCTCGCGCCCTCGTGCGCGGGCAATGGCAGCAGCGCGAGAATGCTCGACCCGAGAAACCATTGATACGCGATATCGCCGTGCGGTCGCTCGGCTTCGAACTCGGCCACGACGCCGCATTGTGCGTAATCGCGATGCTTGCCGGTAATGCCCACGTGCGTGCGAACAAGAGAGTTCGCGCCATCCGCACCGACGAGCACGCTCGCCTTCACGCTTCGCGCCTGGGAGCCATCAAGAACAATCTCGACGTGATCGTCGTGAAAATGAATGCTGGAAACACCGTCGTCCACGCTCTCGAGTTGCGCTTGCATTGAACAGCCGAGTTGCAACACGCGTTGCAACTCGCGGCTTTCAACAATCGTGGCGAGTTCGGACACGCATGCGCCGTAGGCGGAAAAACCGAGTCGGCCGGGACGTCGTGTGTCGTCGCCGTGAATTTCCATGTCGTACACCGGCGCGAGCCGTGAACGATTGAGTTGCCCGGCCACCCGCAAGCGATCAAGCAAAGCCATCGACGCGGGCGAAATTGCAAAAACACGCGGATCCCACGAGGCGGTGGAAGGCGTGGGAGAAACGCCGACATGCAGGGTGCTTAGGCCTTGTTGAGCCAGCCCAAGCGCGGCCGCGCACCCTACCGCGCCACGGCCAGCGACGACGACGTCGAATCGAGAAACACGCGACATGCCTTGGATGATACGCGAGCGCATTCGAGGCACGCGGCACGCGCGCAATGTTTGGGTATAATGCGCGGCTTTTCCGGGGTGCGTCTCATGCCTCGGGTCGCGCAATGGCCAGGTAGCTCAGTCGGTAGAGCAGCGGATTGAAAATCCGCGTGTCGGTGGTTCGATTCCGCCCCTGGCCACCAAAATTTCAATTCGAAAACGTCCAAAGGCTCTAGAGAAATCAACGCTCTAGAGCCTTTTGCCTTTGTGCGGCTAACTAATTCAACCGGCTGACCTTCACGCGAAACGCGCCGCCTTCTTCTTGTATCCATGCGGCAAAGCCTTTGCCGTCGATGTCCAATGTGACGCGTGGGCTTAAGGCCGTTCCCGGCGAATCTTCAAGCAATTTTGCTCGCGTCCATTTACCGTTGATCACCTTGTAACGACTGCCCGCCACGTTGCTACGCGCCTGGGTGCCCGCAACGCTGCCCTCGTTTTGCAACCACACGGCGTATGCCCCACCGCAATAGTCGAAGTCCAAATCCACCGAGGTAACGTTGCCGCCGATGGCTTCGTCAACGATTTGCGTTGGCTGCCATTGCTTTTTCGTGCCGTCATACGCCTTGCTATGCAGAGCGACGCGCGAGCCTTCTGTTTGCGTCCACAAGATCATGGGGTTGCCTAAGGGGATCACCAGCGCGCGTTTGAGCCGAACATCGTTTGCTTGGTTTTTTGGAATAACGATTTGTCCTTGCGACCACGTCTGGTTTTTTCTAGAGAAGAAAGACGTTTTGATAACGGCGTCGGGATTACTCGTAAGCATGGGGTTCAAGTACGCCTGCCATGCCAGAAAGAAATCTCCGTTGGAGTCGGCGGACACTTGAAGGTTTTCGTTCGCGCCATCAATCGCGCTGCCCGGAACGGTGGGCGATACCGGCGCCGCGACACTTAACCATTGCCGAGATTTATGGTTGAAGGTGTTGTAGTGAACCGTCGAGGTCGACACTCGCGAGAACAGCCATACCGCCATTGCATCGCCCTCGAAATCCAACGAGAAGTTGGGCCGACCAACCACGCCGCTGCCGGTGTAGTTAATGCCGATCGCAACGGGATCCATCCAACGTTGTGAAGCGTAATAAACCGCCGTGACCTGTTGATCCATTCCAGAAAATATCGCCATCGCGTTACCGTCGAAATCGGCGGCAATATGTACATCGCCGCCTACGTCCGCTAATTTTTTCGGTTCGGCATCCCACCGACGCTTGGATGCGTTGTACCGCGTGGCGTACACCGGACCATCGGTCGATGCGATAACGAATGCATTGCCTCGTCCATCGGTTCCTAAGTCGTAGCCAGTAATGTTTTGGTCGGCAAGATTTAGTAAAGCGGCCGTCCCCCATTGGCGCGTGTTGACGTCATAACGATTGAACCAAAGGTTGTGACGAGTCCCATCGAATGCACGCCATACGACAAAAGCATCGCCATTACCCGTGCGCTTGATGACGACCGATATGGGGTTGCCCGTGGCTCCCGCATCGACGGATTGGGCCAAGGCTTTTACCGAAGTCGCTTCATTAGAGTTGGCCGCGCTTGAAGCGGGATCGACGTTGGTGGCGCTATCTTCAGCCGATCCGCCGCCGCCACACGCCGCCAATCCTAGCGTTAGCACTATCAAAGCGGCGTAACGCCGCCACGCGTGCGATGACTTCTTAGGCGCATCTCGCGTTTCGAGTTGCGCCAAGGAAAAGACCGATGCCATGACGATTCCTTTCAAGCATTAGTTCAGCCGACCAACGTTCACGCGAAACACGCCGCCTTCTTCTTGTATCCACGCCGCGAAGCCTTTGCCGTCGGGCAACAACGCCACCTTGGGACTACGCACTTGCCCCGCTTGCTTTTCAAGCAACTTGGCGTTGAACCACCGATCGTCCTTCGTGCGATAACGGTTGCTCGCCACATTGACGATCGCCCCTTCTTGCGGACGCCCCGCTTCGTATTGCAGCCATACCGCGCTGGCTCCGCCGCATTCGTCGAAATCAAAATCCACTAAGTCCGCGCCGCCACCGAGCTTGTCGTCCACCACTTGGCTTGGCCTCCAGCTCTTGGTCGCGATGTCGTACGACGCGCTACGTAGCCCCGTGCGATCACCCTCGGTTTGCGTCCACAACACGACCGCATTACCGGCCATATCGGTTAACGCGCGCTGCAATTTCAAGTCGTTGGCGGGATTGGCGGGAACTAATGTTTGCGTCCCCAGCCATTCACGCTTGGATCCAGAAAAAAAAGAGACATTGATTTGCGTCGTGATGTCGAACAACGGTGCTTGAACACTCGTCATCGAAGCCACGAAGAAG
>DASTRU010000125.1:0-5243 GCA_035761045.1 Burkholderiaceae bacterium
GTCGCGACACACCGCGCGCAATTGCGCGTGCCCGTCGCGATGTGCGATCGGGATTAAATCCGTGACCGCGCGACCCAATAATTGCTCGCGCGAGTATTTAAATAATTCAACCGCGTTTTGATTGGTATGTACGATGCGGCCGTTTTCATTGACCACCACGAGAGCCTGCGGCATCGCTTCCACGATGCCTCGCGCCATACGTTCTTGTTCATCGCGCGCTTCGAGACGCCGTTTGCGCAATCGCATTGCTGGGTAAATCGCGCACGCACACGCGCCGAACAACACACTCAACGCAATGAATACAATCCACGGCGACACGAGATGCGCGTTGGCGGCGAACGCCGGAAGCGCATGCACGTGCAAGCGCCACGTTCGGCCTAAAACATTGAGTTCGCGCACGCCGTTGATGGCCTCGCGCGAGTTGTCCGCCGTCGAGAACTTGGGCGATTGATAAAAAGCGTCCGTTTCCGCCGCATCGCTTACGGCGAATCCGACTTCTTCCAAACGCGGCGCTAAATCGACCAACAATTCGTCGATGACCAAGGGCGAATAGGCCCACGCTACGGCGGCGGCCTCGCGTTCGGCGGGCGTCGATATTGGCGCGGCATCGTCATACACCGGCAGAAGAATCAAAAAACCGTGCTTGGTAAGCCCCGACGATTGCACCAGCGTGATTGGCGCCGTCAATCGCGGTTGATCATCACGCGCGGACGCCAACGCGGCGGCACGGCGGTTCGACTCCGAAGCGATGTCCAAACCCGTCGCGATCGGGTTTTTCTCGATCGGATAAATGTATTGAATAACGAAGTGATCGCCTTCGTGGGGATGAAGCTCCTTGATGTCGAAATCGCTCGCGCCATCGGCGCGCGCGCGCGCGAGGAACGCCGCTTCCGTTCCACGCGGCACGCGGCGGATCAACCCAAAGCCGCGCGTGCCAGGAAATTTCTCCATCACGTTCAAGGTTTGCGTATACACCGCGATGTGATTGCGCGTGATGCGCTCATCGCCCACCGCGCGCACCATGCCGCGCATGGCGCGCAGGCCGTGTTCGTAAAGACTAAATCGGTCCGTGATGAGGTCGCTGATATCAGCCGTCAACGCATCGAAGCGATATCGCAGCGTTTTTTGATTGTCGACATACACGCGCCAACTCGCCGCCGCGCTTATCAACAAGCCCATCAAAAAAAACGATAAGGCGATCCGCATCGGGCGGTCGAATCGGCGCCGCCACGCATTCAACACAGGATTGGGTTTCACGTTACCCCAGGACTAAGTTCTTCGTCGGATCGATTGGCTCGATGCTTTGCCGATCTAGGCGCGCTCGCCACGCTTGGGCGCATCCGGCGTTCTTGGCGGCAGCTAAGGCTTTATCGCTTGTCGCCATCAATATGGTGGCGGCATCGGGTTGTCGTGCATGGCTACCGTCGTGCTCGAACGACGAGATACCAATGCTTATCGTTAGGTACGAACTCGCGTCCGTCTGCGAAAACATTAGTTTTTCGTCATGCACGACCCGTACTAAATGGCGCGCGACCACGGCCGCTTCGTCGCCATTCGTGTCGGGTAGTAACAGCACGAATTCGTCGCCGCCGTAACGCGCCAACACATCGCTTGGTCGTTGCGTACCTCGGTTTAACAAAGCCGCCACTTGCTGTAGCGCGGCGTTACCGGCGGCATAACCATAGCAATCGTTATAGCGCTTGAAATGATCGATATCGATCATCGCGACCGACAACGGCTGTCCCGTATCCGACGCTCGCGCGCATTCGCGTTCCAATGTTTCGTCAAAACAGCGGCGGTTCGCGACACCGGTCAGCGCGTCCGTCGAGGCAAAGCGCTTGAGTTCAAGCGCCATTTGCCTCAACCCCAATTGCGTCGCGACGCGGGCTCTCACCACGGCGGGATTGACCGGTTTGTTGATAAAGTCCGCCGCGCCTAAATCAAAGATCGCCGACTCAACCTCTTCGTCTTGATGACCTGTGACGAAAATAATCGGCACGTCGGCCATTCGTGGATCACGCTTAAGCTCGGCGCACACGCGAAATCCGCTCATACGGGGCATTTGCGCGTCAAGCAAGACTAAGTCGGGAGGTTCCACCGCCGCGAGTTTGAGCGCGTCGGCGCCCGACAACGCAAAGCGTTGCGAAGGGTAAGCACTAAGGATATGACTTAGCACTTGAATCATCGACGTATCGTCGTCGACTAGCAAAATGCGTGAAGAACGTAACGCTGTCGCGACTTTATGAAGGGGTTGAGTGGAATCCATGGCGACATGCAAATCTGAACGAATAGAAATGTCTAAGTAAAAAACTTAGACCACCGTTGCATGTCGATGCTGCGCTCCTACTCGGTGCTTTGCATTAGGGTGATCACCGGAGAGACCTAAATAAATTTTGTAGTCGAACGTCAGGGATTCAAACGCTTTTCCAATGCTTCCGCCAATGCGGTATGACCATGTTGACGCGCGAACTCCGCAGCACGCATACCGCGATCGTTGGCCAAACGCTCATCGGCCCCTTGCTTGATCAACAGTTTGACCACGTCCACATGCCCGCCACGCGCGGCTAGCATCAACGGCGTAATGCCACCGGGCGCGGCCTTATTGGCCGTCGCGCCGAACTTTAGTAATTCATCGACGATGGCCGCATAACCTTGGATGGCCGCGTAATGCAATGCCGTCCAGCCGTCTGCGTTATCGACGCGAGCTTGGCGCTTCAGTAGTCGATCGACCCAGGTTTGCTCGCCCTTGTACGCGGCGATCATCAACGCGGTTTCGCCTTTTTGTGAGCGTGCGTCGACGTTGATGTTGGGATGCGTCAGCAAGACCTCGCGTGAGCGCGGCGAATCTTCACGCATCGCCACCACGAGCGCCGGGTCGCCGGCCGCGTTGGCCACGTTCGGGTCCCCGCCCGCGCGCAAATAACGCTCCACCTCGCTCACGTTGTCCAATAAAACCGCGTGTAGGAATTGTTCCTTCGTTTTTTCAATGTCTTGCGCGTGAACGTTGAAGCAAAACGGCAAAAGCATCGCTAGGCCAATCGCACCACACCAGCTCTTGAACTTAAGAATCATCATTAACTTTCAGTCAGGCGTTGAAGTGATTGAAAAGATTGAAGAAGTTATTTGTGCTGGCCTGCGCGATCTGGTCCACGGTCGTGTCGCGCACGCGCGCGATTTCTGCCGCGACATGAGGCACGAACGACGGCTCGTTCGTCTTGCCCCGATGCGGCACCGGCGCCAGATACGGCGAGTCGGTTTCGATCAGCAGTCGATTAAGCGGAACACGTGCCGCGACATCGCGAAGCGCTTGCGCATTTTTAAAGGTAACAATGCCCGAGAACGAGATGTAAAACCCAAGCGCGAGCGCGGCTTCGGCAACCTCCCAGGTCTCGGTAAAGCAATGCATGACACCACCCGCACCGCCTTGCTCGGGCGACGCGCCCTCCTCGCGAAGAATGCGAATCGTGTCCTCGGCCGCGTTGCGCGTGTGCACGACCAACGGCTTGCCAGTGCGACGCGAAGCGCGGATATGCACGCGAAACCGTTCGCGCTGCCATTCGAGTTCACCCGCGCCGGTTTCCTTGTGCCAGTAATAGTCGAGCCCCGTCTCGCCGATCGCCACGATCTTCGGATGATTCGCAAGCAGGCATAAGGTGTCGACGTCTGGCTCTTGCGTGTCTTTTTGGTCGGGATGCACGCCGATCGATGCGGCCAGATGCTCGTGCGCCTCGACTAATGAGCGGATCGCCGGAAAGCGCGCGAGATCAACGCTAATGCACAGCGCATGCGTGACGCGTTGTTCCCGCATGCGCGCGAGTACATCGGGCAGGTGTTGCGAAAGCTCGGGAAAATCGAGATGGCAGTGCGAATCGACAAACATGAACGTGGTGCGCGTAAAAAGCACGCGAACCACTCATCGAAGTGGTCGCGCGTCGTTAAAGGGTATGCGTGGGGCGCGACGATTTCAGCGCGCCCGCGAGCAAGGTTTCGATTTTTTGACGAGCGGTCACGCCGCTTTCGTCAGCGGGAAACGCTACACCAATCCCTTGCGATTTGTTGCCATGCGCGCCCGGCGGCGTCACCCAAGCCACCTTGCCCGCAATGGGTAAACGCGTGGGATCGTCCATTAAGGTGAGTAGCAAATAAATATCGTCGCCAATGCCATAAGGTTTATTGGTGGGCACGAAGATGCCGCCGTTTTTTAAAAATGGCATGTAAGCGGCATACAGCGCGGCCTTTTCCTTGATGGCGAGTGAAAGCACCGACGGTCGTGCGCCGCCGCGTTCGCCAATGCCGGTAATCAGCGGATTGTCACTGGGCGTCGCCATGGTTTCCTCCGTTTAAGCGCGCGGCGTTACCGCGTCCCGGTAACGCAACAAGCAGTCTTCAAGGAACAGCAAGGTATTGACGGCGTGGCCCGCATCGCGCGCGGCGCCATTTAGAAAACGGGCGTACGCGAGCAAGGCGCCAAGGTCGCCATCCGCAAGCGACGCTAGTGCCGTCGAGCGCCGAGGATAATACCGATGCGTTCCCGTCAAGCGCAGCGAAATCACATCCGTGATCCATCGCTGCAACCACGCCACCACCGTGCGCAAATCCACGGCGGCGCGCTCGCCTTGTTGGCGGGCGCGGTCGGTGCGCTTGATCTCGGTGTCGAGCGTGCGCGCGAGGGCGATGGGTTCAAGCGACGCGGGTTTTTCCAAGCTGTCGAGCAAGCGGTCTTGCGCTTCCCAATAACCCACGCCTTCCAGGGCGGGTAATTCGAGCGGCGCTTGACCAATCGCGGCCAAGCGCTCGGGCAGATGATCGGCCGCCTCGCCAAGCGTTTGTCGCAGCCACGCCATCGCCTCGTCGGCCGACGGCGCACCAAGCGTGACGCGTCGGCAACGCGAGGCGATCGTCGGCAGCAGCGCGTCGGGCGCGGCGGCGACGAGCACGAACACCACGCCCGGCGTGGGTTCTTCGAGCGTTTTGAGAAGCGCGTTGGCAGATTCCGCCCGTAACGCCTCGGCCGGATACAACAGCACCACGCGCCGGCCACCCCGATGCGCGGCCAAGGCGACAAACTCGGCCACGCCCCGCGCCATGTCGATCGTGATCGCGCGGCCCGTGCGCGCGCCGCTGTTGGCTTCGCCGCCCTCCTCGCTCGATTGCGCTTCGTCGTCGATGGCTTCGGCGGCCTCGAGCTTGGCGATCCATGCCGGACGCACGCGTTTTAAATCGGGATGCGTGCGTGCGGCCAA
>DASTRU010000126.1:0-14585 GCA_035761045.1 Burkholderiaceae bacterium
GTACCAGTAGCGCGCGAAAAGATCGACGCCCGAGGTTATCCGCGATCAATCGTGAGAAAGCGAGCCAAACACGTGCGCCCACGCGGCGTGCACCGCCTCGCGCTGAGCGACGAATTCCTCGGGCGGCACGCGCGTGGGGCCGGCGTCGCCTTCGGCCTGCAAACGGGCGGCGTGTTGCCGGGCGCGATAAACGCGGTAAGCGTCGGCACACTCTTGCGCGAGCGTAATGGGCAATAAGCCGTGCGCGGCGGCGCGCAGTAGCAGGGCGATGTTCCCTTTGTTCTCCGCCAAGTCCGGCCACTGCGCGGCGTGCAACAGCACCAGCGCCTGCACGATGAATTCAATGTCGACCATCCCACCCGTGTCGTGCTTGATGTCAAACAAGCCGGTGGGATTGGGATGACCGTCGCGCATGCGTACACGCATCGCGGCGACTTCGGGCAGCAGGTGCGCGCTTTCACGTACTTCCCCGAGCACGGCGCGGCGGATTTCCTCGAACCGTTCGCCGGTAGGCGCGTGCCCGGCGCATGCACGGGCGCGCGTAAGGGCTTGGTGTTCCCATACCCAAGCGGCATTGCTGCCGCGTTGCATCTGATAGCGCTCGAACGAGGCGAGACTCGTCACCAGCAGTCCCGCATTGCCGTTGGGCCGCAAGCGCATATCGACCTCGAACAAGCGGCCCGCCGCGGTGTGCGCGGTCAACCAGCTGATAAGCCGTTGCGCAAGCTTGGCGTACATCTCGGGCGCGCGTTCGTGATCGTCGTCATACACGAACACCAAGTCGAGGTCCGACGCGTAACCGAGCTCCTTGCCGCCGAGTTTGCCGTAGGCGATCACCGCGAAACGTGGCTCGTCGCGATGTCGGTTGTTCAGTTGTGCCCAAGCTTGGCGCAAGGCGGCGTCGATCGAAAGATCCGCGAGCGCGGAAAGCTCGTCGGCCAGCGCCTCGACGCTGAGCAGGCCGTCGAGATCCTGCGCGAGCAGTCGAAAGCTTTGAACGTGATGCGTCTCGCGCAAGATGTCCATGCGGCGTTCGATATCGGGCACGCCGCCCGGCAAGGTGGCTTCGGCGAGCGTGGCGTCGAGTTCATGGCGCACGTATGCCCAGTCCGCCTTGGCGCGCAGTTCGCGTTCGTCTAGCAATTCGTCGAGCAGGATCGGATGCCGCGTTAAATACGTGGCCGCCCACGGCGATACGGCCAGCATGCGGCCCACGCGTTCGAGCGCTTGCGGGTATTCGAGCAACAAAGCCAGGTAGGCGCTGCGCGTGGCGATGGCGTCGAGTAAATCGATAAATCGCGCGGCGGCGATTTCGGGTGCGGTGGTTTTGCTCGCGAAGGTGAGGACCGGGTCGATCAACGCGGTCAACCGGTCGCGCGCGACTTGCGACAACGCCGTCCACCGTCGCCCGCCAACCAAGGCCGCGAGTCGCGCGACGAGGACCTCGACCTCGACGAAGCCGCGCTGCGCGAGTGCTTCGCGTGCGGCGTCTAGGCCCGTGGATTCGCGCAATGCGTCGCCAAACCAGTCGAGCCGGCCGCCGAACGAGGCTTCGGCGGGCGTGGCTTCGATCACGTCCTCGAACGCCTGCTCAACCACGTCTTGCACTTGGCTCAACGCCGCGTCGAGCGCCGCGCCATCGGCCAAGCCCATCATGCGCGCGATGCGGTCGCGCAACGGGCCAGGCGGTGGCACGCGGTGGGTTTGCGCGTCGTCCACGTATTGCAGCCGATGTTCGAGCGCGCGCAAAAATTCATAGGCATCGATCAACGCCTTCACGACCTCGCGCGAGAGCATGTCTTCATCGGCCAAATGGCGCAGCACTTCGCAGGTGGGGCGCGCTTGCAACTTGCGCATGCGTCCGCCGCGAATGAGCTGGAACACTTGCGCGGTGAATTCAATCTCGCGGATGCCGCCGCGCCCGAGCTTGATGTCGATCGTGCCTGGTGTCGCATGCGAAGCGCGCGTGGCCGCCCGGCGTTGCGCCTCGGCGCGGATTTGCGCGTGCAAATCGCGAATGGCGGCGATCGCGCCAAAGTCCAAGTACTTGCGAAACACGAACGGCAAGCGCAGGGCTTCGAGTTCATCGATCGCGCGCGTGCACATGCCCGTGTCGCCCGTGCTCGCCACGACCCGTGCCTTGATCCACGCATAACGTTCCCACTCGCGGCCTTGCACGACAAAGTAGGTTTCCAGCGCCGCGAAGCTCGACGCGAGCGCGCCGGCGTCGCCATTGGGCCTCAGCCGCATGTCCACGCGAAACACATAGCCGTGCGGCGTGATCTCCGACATCGCGCCGATCGCCGCGCGGCCCAAGCGCGCGAAAAATTCCTGGTTCGACAAGGGCTTGGCGCCGTCGGTCTCGCCGCCTTCGGGATAGGCGAAGATCAAATCGATGTCCGAAGAGACATTCAACTCGCGCCCGCCCAACTTGCCCATGCCGATGACGAGAAATGGCTGAGCGACGCCGTCCGCGCGCGGCATACCGTGCTCGACGCCCAAGCGCGCGTAATGGAAATCGCAGCACGCCTGCAGGCAAAGCTCGGCCAGCGTGGTCATCGCGCCGGTGACGTCGGCCAGGCGTGCTTGGCCCGTTAAATCGGTTTCGGCCGCATGCAATTGCACTTCGCGCTTGAGCACGCGCATCGCTTCATTGAGCGCGTGTTCGGGCGCGGTACCGCGTTGCTCGGCCTCGTCGCGCAGTATGCTGAGCCGCGCCGTCATCGCGTCGCGATCGCGCCGTTCGCCGCGAATAGCGTCGAGCAGCGATGGGTTGGCGTGCACGCAGGCGCGCGCGAAATCGCTGTAGGTCAAGACAAGCGGTTGATCCGCGCATTCGGCGGATGCGGGCAGGGCGGCGAAAGGGCTGACGTTTTGCAAGGCGGCGGCGGATAAAACGACGACGGCTCAAGACTAACCCGCCCAATGCCTGTGCTAGATTCAATTCGCCCGTTTCGTTCGCTTTCGCCGCTCATCCTTCGTCCAGTGTCTTCGGTGCCCGCTTCCTCCGCCTCTCGTTCGTCGCGTCTACAAGGCGCGTGGGCGAAGTTGCAAGACGCGCGGACCTTTCTCCAAGCACACACGGGCCGTCTAACGCGTCGAATTATTTTCATCGGGCTGCGCCTATTGCTCGTCGGGCTGCTGTTGTTCGGCGTGGCGCTCGCGGTGTTGCGCTACGCGGTGTTGCCTAACGTCGCCCAATACCGCGAACGCGTTGAGCAAACGGTGGCGCGGCAGTTGGATCTGCCCGTCACCATCGGATCGCTAAGCGCCGATTGGCGTGGATTGCGACCGCGCTTGCTATTGACCGATCTGCGCATCGCGCGGCGCGACGGCGCGCCGGGCTTGCACGTGCCGCAAGCCTCGGCCACCGTTGGTTGGCTCACGGTACTGCACTTGGCGCCACGGTTGCACTCGTTGGTGATCGAGTCTCCGGCGCTCGACGTGCGGCGCGACACCGACAATCGTTGGAGCGTCGCCGGCATCGCCATCGAACCTAGCGGTCCCACGGGCGATCGCTCGTTTGGCGACTTGCTGCTCGAACAACGCGAAATCCTCGTGCGCAACGCGCTCGTGCGGTACGTGGACGAACGCACCGGCGCGGCTCCTCTTGAATTGCGCGACGTGCACATCACGATTCGCAACGGCGGCTTGCACCATGAATTTGGCTTCGTCGCCACGCCGCCGGCTGATTTAGCCACGCGCATCGACATGCGCGCCGCTTTTCGCCACGCGCCCTTCGCTCGCGATTCAAGCGATTGGCGCGCCTGGAAAGGCGAGCTTTACGCGGACTTCGGCCAAGCCGACCTGGGCCGAATCGCCCGCACCTTGCCCGTGTTGGAATGGGCACCGGGGTCGGGCGCGTTCGAGATCAATCGTGGTCACGGCGCCTTGCGCGCGTGGCTTGCGCTCGATCATGGTCGGGTCGACAAACTCACCGCCGACGTGGAGCTCGATCACCTCGCGCTGCGCTGGCGGCCCGACTTGCCCATGCTCGATGTCGCCGACGCAAAGGGCCGCATCGTCGCTCGCGAGTTGTCCGCGCGCGAACTCGACGGCGGCGATGCGTACGGACACGAGATCACGCTAACCGGCTTCGGTTTTCGCACCGCCGCCGGCATGGTGTTGCCGCCGACCGACGCGCTTGAACGGTTGGTGTTCGACGCGCAAGGCCAAGTTCGCCAAGGCAGCTTTTCCACACGCTCCATCGAACTCGACGCGCTTACCGCGCTGATCGAGCATCTACCCTTGGGCCGAAACGTGCGCGATTGGCTCGCGCGCCACGCGCCACGAGGTCGCGTCAGCGATTTCAGTTACGCCTGGACCGGCCCGGTCGACGCGCCATCGGTGTACTCGCTCAAGGCCGCCTTCACGCGGCTGGCGCTCAATGCGCAGCCCGCTGCCGCTCCTCACGCATTGGGCCGCCCGGGGTTTGAAAACCTCGCAGGCACGATCGAAAGCACGCAAGCCGGCGGCCGCCTTCAACTGGACGCCACGCAAGCCGCGCTCGCCTTTCCGGGGCTATTCGCCAACGAGCGGGTCGAATTCGACCGACTGTTCGGGCGCGCGGAATGGAAAAACGAAACCGACGGCGCGCTTTCCGTGCGTATTCCCGCAATCAACTTCTCCAATGCCGACGCTTCCGGTTCCGTGCAAGGCAGCTACGGCACGGCGGGCAAGGGCGGCATGGGCACCGTTGATTTGCAAGGACGCGTGACCCAAGCGCGAGCCGACGCCGTGCATCGCTACCTGCCGCTTAGCCTTCCAGAAACGACGCGCAATTGGGTTGGGCAAGCCATTAAGTCGGGCCGCGTCGAACAGGCGCTATTTCGCGTGCGCGGCGACTTGCGTGACTTTCCCTTCGCCCGCGCGGAGCAAGGCGAGTTTCGCGTGATTGGCAAGGTGCGAGACGCGCGCATCAATCTCGTTCCCACCGAAACGCGTCCCGACGGCATTTCGTTATGGCCGGAATTGACGGACGTTCGCGGCGATCTCGTTTTCGAGCGCAACGGATTCATGGTCGCCGACGCGACGGCGCGTACGGCCGGCCTGGCGGTGAAAGGCGTCAATGTCCGCATGGCCGATTTCGCCAATCCGCGCCATCTCATCGAAGCAAGCGCCCAAGCCACCGGGCCGTTGCGCGAGGTGTTCGCGTACGTGAACGCAAGCCCGGTCGGCGGATGGCTGGGTGGTTTTCTCAGTGGCGCGGCGGCGACGGGCGATACGCGGATGAACCTGAAGCTAGCGATTCCGCTGGCCGCGCCGCGCGAATCCACCGTGCGCGGCGACCTCGCGCTCGTCGGCAACGACATCACGCTCTCGAGCGCGATTCCCACCTTTCAACGCGCGGCCGGTCGGCTCGAATTCACCGAAACCGGCGCGACCTTGCGCAATGTCATGGCCACCTTTCTCGGCGGCCCGCTCAAGCTTGAGGGCGGTCCGCGACCGGACGGCGCCACCGTACTGCGTGGCGAGGGCGTAGCCTTCATGGCCCAACTAAAACGCGAGCTCGGCCATCCAGTATTCGATCGCGCGAGGGGACAGGCGCGGTTCAACGCGCAGGTCGTGGTCGACAAGGGCGCGGCCGAGCTGAACGTGGATTCCAATTTAGTGGGCGCCGCGCTCGATCTGCCCGCGCCATTACGCAAAACCGCCGACGAGGCATTGCCGTTTCGGTTCGATATCGTGCCCACCGCCAGCGCCACCGAGCGCGAGCAAGGCCGTGCCCGGGAGGAATGGCGTTTTAGTCTCGGCTCCGCGTTGTCGGCCGCCTTCGAACGCGCCCGTACCGCGGCGGAACAGCCGATGCGCGTCGCGCGCGCCGCCATCGGCGTGAACGCGCCGGCCGAGCTCGCCGGTCCCGGCACTGTTGGCAATGTGCGCTTAAAGACGGTGGATTTCGACGCTTGGCAAACCTTATTGGGCGCCGATGCGGATGCCAATGCCGACGCGCGCGCGGCCCCTGAGTCGGCCCCGGTCCCGGGTGGCCCGGGTCTCGTCGCCACTAAGGCCGAAAGCGCGAGCTTCGAGCTGCCCGAACCCTTCATCTTCAACATCCGCGCCGACACGGTGAACATCGCCGGCAAGCGGTTCGACGAAGTCGTGGCCGGAGCCACGCAGTTCGAACGCATTTGGGCGATTAGCGTGGATTCGCGGCAAGCCGAAGGCGCCTTGCAATGGCGGCGCGCCACCGCCAGTCAACCCGCAGGCCGACTCATCGCCCGCCTCACGCGCTTGCAGCTTCAACAAGCGCAGGCCAACGACGTCGTCGAATTGCTCGACCGCGCGCCCGCGCAAGACCTGCCGGCGCTCGACATCGCAGTGGATCGATTCAAGCTTGGACAAGTCGAATTCGGTCGCCTGGAAATGGAGGCCAACAATGTCGGCGAAGGCCGCCAGCAACGCTGGGAATTAAGCCGCTTATTGCTCGCCAGCCCCGAAGGCCGGCTCAACGCCACGGGCGCGTGGGGCCGTGACGCGCGGCCGTCGGCCACCATCAACCGTGGATCGCGCGAGCGCGTGATGCAGCTTGAGTTCGCGCTCGACGTCGACGACGTGGGCGCGTATCTCGACCGCCTCGGCTTCAAAGGCACATTGCGCGGCGGCAACGCCAAGCTCGAAGGCAAGGTGTCGTGGCGCGGCAGTCCATTCGCGCTCGATACGCCAAGCCTGAACGGCGACTTGAAACTCGCCGCTGATAAAGGGCAGTTCCTGCGCGTCGAACCCGGCGTGGGCCGTTTGCTTGGGGTGATGAGCCTGCAATCGCTGCCGCGCCGTCTTAGTTTTGATTTCCGCGATCTGTTCTCCGCCGGATTCGCCTTCGACACCATTCGCGCCAGCAGCTCGATCGTCGACGGCATCGCCACCACGACCGACTTTCGCATGCGCGGCGCGGGCGCCACCGCGCTGATCGAAGGCAAGGTCGACTTCACGCGCGAAACCCAGGATTTGCACGTCGTTGTACTTCCCGAACTCGACGCGACCGGTGCTTCGGTCGCCTATGGGTTTCTCGTCAACCCGGCGATCGGCCTGGGCACCTTCCTCGCGCAGCTGCTGCTCAAGGATCCGCTGTCCAAAGCCCTCGCCAATGAATACAAGGTGACCGGGCCATGGAACGAACCGCAGGTCGAGCGCATTCAGCGAAAGCCCGATACGGCGGCGTCCCCGGCTGCGGGATAATCGATCGATGAACGAACATACCTTTCGTGTCGCGGCTTGCCAGATGGTGTCAACGCCGCGGGTGGATGAAAACCTGCGCACGGCGGACCGTTTGATTGGCGAAGCCGCTCGCGACGGCGCGGCGCTCGTCGGTTTGCCCGAGTATTTCTGCCTCATGGGGCACGACGAGGCCGACAAGGTGCGCTACCGTGAACCTTTGGCCGATCCGAACGATCCACACACCGGTGGACCGATCCAAGGATTTCTCGCCGACGCCGCGCGCCGTCATCGGGTGTGGCTCGTCGGCGGCACCGTGCCGCTAGCGGCGTCGGATGCGAACAAAGTGCTGAACACCACGTTGGTGTTCAATCCCCAAGGCCAACGTGTTGCTCAATACGACAAGATTCACCTCTTCAGTTTTAGCAAAGGCAACGAGTTTTATGACGAGGCTCGCACCATCGCGCCGGGCGGCCGTGTCGGCGTGTTCGACGCGCCCTGCGGCCGAGTGGGCTTGTCGATCTGCTACGACCTGCGCTTTCCCGAGCTGTACCGCGCGATGGGCGCGCAGTTTGGCGATATCAAGCTTGTACTCGTGCCGGCCGCCTTCACCTACACGACTGGAAGCGCGCATTGGGAAGTGCTGTTGCGCGCCCGCGCGATCGAGAACCAGTGCTACGTGCTCGCCCCGGCGCAAGGCGGCAGCCATGAAAACGGTCGTCGCACCTGGGGACACTCGATGTTGATCGACCCGTGGGGAAAAGTGCTGGCGGTCAAGCCCGAAGGCGAGGGCATCGTCATTGGCGACGTGGACCTGGTCAGCGTGGAATCAATGCGCGCGAGCCTGCCGGCCTTGCGGCATCGAACGATGTAGAACGCGCCCACCGGCGCCGCGCGGTCACGCCGCGCATCGAGGAGTAATTGAATGGACATGCACGACCCGCAACTCGACCGCATCGCCGCCGCCCGCGCGGTATTGCTCGAACCCTTCGGGCTAGACGAATCCGCGCTTACGAAGGTGCTGGGTGAAATCTTCACGCATCGGGTCGACTACGCTGATTTGTATTTCCAGCACACCCGATTCGAAAACTGGGTGTTGGAAGAGGGCATCGTCAAAAGCGGCAGCTACAACGTCGATCAAGGCGTTGGCGTGCGTTCCGTCGCTGGCGACCGCACCGCGTTCGCGTATTCGGACGACATCAGCCTGTCGGCCATTCGCAGCGCCGCCGAAGCCACGCGCACGATTGCCCGTGCCGGCGCGAACCAGCGAGTGAAAGTGACATCGCCGTTCACGCACACCGCCTCGCGCGATCTTTATCAAGGCTTCGATCCGCTCGCGACATTAAGTTCGGACAAGAAGGTTGCTCTGCTCGAACGAATCGAGCGCATGGCGCTCGCGATGGACCCTCGCGTGGTGCGCGTTGTCGCGCAGCTCGTGGGTGAGCATGACGTCATCTTGCTCGCGCGGTGCGACCGTGCTCAAGGCCCGGTCATCGCCGCCGACGTGCGACCGCTGGTGCGGGTTTCGATTTCCGTGTTCGTCGAACACAACGGCCAACGCGAAAGCGGCCATTCCGGTGGCGGCGGCCGATTCGGCTACGGGTATTTCGACGACGCGGTGCTCGAGCGTTACGCGCGCGAAGCCGTCGATCAAGCGCTCCTTAGCCTCGAAGCCAAACCGGCACCGGCCGGCGTAATGCCGGTCGTGTTGGGCGCGGGCTGGCCGGGCATTTTGTTGCACGAGGCGATTGGCCACGGGTTGGAGGGCGATTTCAATCGCAAGGGATCGAGCGCGTTTTCAGGTCGCGTGGGCGAGCGCGTCGCGGCGCCAGGCGTCACCGTGGTCGACGACGGCACATTGCCCGACCGTCGCGGTTCGTTAAACGTCGACGACGAAGGCAATCCCACGCAACGCACGGTGTTGATCGAAGACGGCATTTTGAAAGGCTATTTGCAAGACGCGATGAACGCGCGGTTGATGAAAACCGCCGTCACCGGCAACGCACGCCGGGAATCGTTCGCGCACCTGCCCATGCCGCGCATGACCAACACCTACATGTTGGCCGGCTCGCACGACCCGCAAGAAATCGTCGCGAGCCTTGAAGATGGTCTTTACGCGGTCAACTTCGACGGTGGCCAGGTCGACATCACGAATGGCAAATTCGTGTTCACCACGAGCGAGGCCTATCGCGTAAAAAACGGAAAAATTCTTTACCCCGTCAAGGGCGCGACCTTGATCGGTAATGGCCCCGACGCGTTAACCCGAGTCAGCATGATCGGTAATGACTTAGCGCTGGACCACGGCGTGGGTGTATGTGGCAAGGAAGGTCAAAGTCTGCCCGTGGGCGTCGGCCAACCGACATTGCGCATTGAAGGACTGACGGTAGGCGGCACAGGCTGAAGTGTTTGTTAGGAATTCTTAGGCGAGTACCCTCCGCAACCAATAAGTTCATTACTTTCTGTAGTGAACTCATTGGAATAAAAGTGCTGAATTCATGACGTTTCCGTACGAACATACGCGGCTTTGACGCGCGTAAGTTTGGTGAAAGTACGTAAGCGCCAGAAACAAAATCAGAACTCTCAGGAGGGGGGAGCCCGATGCGAAGATTGTGTCCGTCGTTAAGCGAGCTATTAGCCTTCGAGGCCGCCGCGCGACACTTGAGTTTTACCCGTGCCGCCGAATGCTTGGGCGTGACCCAAGGAGCAATCAGTCGGCAAGTTCGGCAGCTGGAAGAGTTTCTCGGGCTCGAACTTTTTCAGCGGATTCGCAAGCGTTTGGTACTGACCGACGGCGGCCACGCGTATTACGCACGCGTACAACCCTCGCTCGATCAACTCCAAGCCGCCACGCTCGAAGTCGTGTCCTATCGAAATGGCGGCGGCACGCTAAGTCTTTCGGTGCTGCCTGGCTTCAACGCGAAATGGCTCCTTAGTCGGTTGCCGCGTTTTGGTCGCAAGAACGCCAATATCGCGTTGAACTTCATTCCTTCGCCACCCAGCGAAGATCTTTGGCATCCGACGCTTGATGCCGCCATTCGTTATGGGGACGGCATCTGGCCGCAATCGATTTCCGATTACTTGATTGGCAAACGCGTCGTTCCCGTATGCAGCCCTAAGTTGCTCGAAGGCTCGCGGCCAATTCGTCAACCAAAGGACTTAGTACGTCACACGCTGCTGCAAAACGTGCATTCGCCGCGCGCTTGGACCGAATGGCTTGATGCATGCGGCGTCAAGGGCATCAACGGGCTCAAGGGACTGCGGCTCGATAACTTCTCGGTGCAGATTCAAGCAACCGTGGCCGGCCTTGGCGTGGCGCTCGTGCCCGAATTCTTGGTGGCCGATGAACTCGAACGCGGCACGCTCGTGGTGCCCTTCGATACCGAGGTTACGAGCTCCTATGGTTATTACCTCGTGTACCCAGAAGAAAAGCGTAACTTGCCGCCCTTGCACGCGTTTCGAGCATGGTTGCTGCGCGAAGTGGCGCTGACCGAAGCGCAGCTACGTCGTACGCTTCATAACGATGACTCTAAGTCGCAAGAGCTCGATGAGTTGGCGGCCGAAGAGCCCAACTCGCAGTCGGAACGTACGGCGTGATCATTGTTAAACACACTCCATCCTGGGTTTTAAGTGTCATGGAATGCGTGGGTTTGGCTTGCAAATCGGCTGGTTATCGGTTCCCATACGGCTTATGCTGATGCACAACTGCTTAGTCTCCATGACTTACTTTTTCGCGCGCTACTTTTACTTTCCAACGTTATCGGCGGAGGAAGGGATTTAAGCGCGCGCTAGCTCCCAATTCCAACCGCCGGCCTCGACCGGCGGTTTTTTTTGCTTATTTTTATTAGAGGTTGCCCTTATGTCGCACAGTACCGATGACGTCCGCATCCGCGAGATCAAAGAACTGCTGCCTCCTTCGCACTTGATCCGCGAGTTTCCATGTAGCGAACGCGCGGCGACGACCGTGTATGAATCGCGCACCGCGATCCATCGCATCTTGCATGGTCAAGATTCGCGCTTGTTGGTGATCATTGGCCCATGCTCGATTCACGATCCTAAGTCGGCGCTTGAGTACGCGCGTTTACTAAAAGCCAAACGCGACGAACTGAAGGATCGCCTCGAAATCGTCATGCGCGTGTATTTTGAAAAACCACGCACGACGGTGGGTTGGAAGGGCATGATCAACGATCCTTTCCTCGATGGCAGCTTCAAGATCAACGAAGGCCTAAGGCGCGCGCGTCAACTCTTGCTCGACATCGCGGAGCTTGGCTTGCCGGCCGGTACCGAGTATCTCGACATGATCTCGCCGCAATACGTGGCGGATTTGATTTCGTGGGGCGCGATCGGCGCTCGCACGACCGAAAGCCAAGTGCATCGCGAACTAGCGTCGGGCTTGTCGTGCCCGGTCGGTTTTAAAAACGGCACCGACGGCAATGTGCGTATCGCCGTGGACGCCATCAAGGCCGCGCAGCATCCGCATCATTTCCTCTCGGTCACGAAGGGTGGGCATTCGGCCATCGTGTCAACGGCGGGCAACGAAGATTGCCACGTCATCTTGCGCGGCGGTAAGGCGCCTAATTACGACGCCGAAAGCGTTGATGCCGTTTGCAACGAGTTGGTTAAATCAGGCGTGCCGTCGCGGGTGATGATTGATTTCAGCCACGCCAACAGCGAAAAAAAGCACGAGAATCAACTTAAGGTCGCCGAGAACGTAGGCGCGCAGATCGCGCGCGGCGAAGATCGCATCTTTGGCGTCATGGTGGAAAGCCACATCAACGCTGGTCGCCAAGATCTTGTTCCGGGTAAGGAGTTGAATTACGGCCAAAGCATTACCGATGCGTGCTTGGGTTGGCAGGACTCCGTGCGTTTGCTCGACATCCTCGCGCAAGCCGTGGGCAAGCGTGAGCGGCTTGAAGTGGAATGAACCGCGCCCTACACTCGGGCGTCCTTGCACCTTTCCCGCGACGTATGATGGTTTGTGGAGGCTAAGCGATGTCTGCCGTTCAGCACAGCATGTCAATGAACTATCAAGAGCGGTTTCGCATGCTTGGGTGCAGGCCTGATGGGGCGGCGTCGCGCTTCTCCGAAAAGATTCACGCGCTTGTTTCCAAGTCTCCGATTCTCGAAGACCGCACGCTCGACGAGATTCGCAAGCTCGCGAATTACATGGAGGTGTGGACCACGCCCGGCATCGTGAACTTCATCAACGAAGGCGAGCCGGGCAATTTCATGGTCTTGGTGATCAGCGGTTCGGTGGAAGTGGTCAAGAAAGACCGTTGGGGCACGACCAAGCGCATCGCGGTCGTGAACCCCGGCGAGACGTTGGGCGAAATGTCGATGTTGGACGGGGAACCGCGATTCGCCTCATGCCATACGCTTGAGACCACGACGTTCGCGGTACTGCATCGAGACAGCTTCATCCGCATGATTCGCGAGGAACCCGTGTTGGGCTCGCGCATCCTGCTCAAACTCAATCAGATGCTTTCAACACGTTTGCGACAAACGGGCGCCAAGTTGGTGGCCTACATGGAAACGTATCGCGGCGCGTGATTGGCCGCTATTGCTTGATCACGGATCAAGGGCCTTACGATTTCGATGCTGGTCCCACAACACATCGCCCACACCCGCCTCGCGATTCAACACACGCGCCAGCACGAACAGTAAGTCGGACAAGCGGTTGAGGTACTGCCGCGCATGAGCCGACACCGCTTCCACCTTTGCCAAACTCACTAGCGTTCGCTCGGCGCGGCGCGCGATGGTGCGGGCCACATGCGCCAGCGCGGCGGATCGATGTCCAGCCGGCAAGATGAAATTCGCCAGGCGCGGTAAGTCGGCGTTGTAGCGGGCAAGCCAAGTGTCCAAACGGGCAACTTGTTCTTCGTTGATCGCGGTCCAACCGGGAATGCTGAGTTCGCCGCCCAAGTCGAATAGATCGTGCTGGATGCTGATCAATGCTTCGCGAACGTCGTGTGGCATGGCCTCGCACAACAACACGCCGATGGTGGAATTGAGTTCATCCACGTCGCCCATGGCGTGCACGCGCGCGGTGTCCTTGGCGGTGCGCGAGCCGTCGCCTAGTCCGGTGGTGCCGTCGTCGCCCGTGCGGGTGGTGATGGTGGAAAGTCGGTGTCCCATAAGGCAAACCAAAAAATGTAAGTCGCATCGTCCCATGCATTTGGATGGGACATCGTTCACGCCAGGATAGCCAGTTGAGCGCTGTGCCGCATGACGCGATGACATCGGCGCGTTAGGATGCGTGAACAAATCGTGAACGTTGCGGGTCAATGTTGACGAGAATGCAAATTACGCGGTGCGTTGCGTGCTTGCTCATGCAGGGCCGCGGTCCCAAGAAAGGTGGTGCGTTAGTGAGCCCCGTCGTTTCTCTCTTGTCGTGGCCTGTCGTCAGTGCCGAAAACGCACTGCGCGCCGCTTGGGCCGTGTATGCCACCGTCGCCGCCGTCGCATTTGCAATCGGCGCGTGGACCATTGCTCACTGGCCAAGCGTGACGCCGATCGGCGGCATGACCTGGGCACCTGCGCTGATGCTTGGGGCTTTTGGCGCGTGGCGCGTGCGTTTATTGCAGCTTCGTTTGCGTCGTCGACCCACGATTGCGTCGGTATGGCCGTTGGCGGCGGTGGCGATGCTTGGGCTATTCACCAATCCCTTTGTCGCCTTGTTGTTGGTGATCGGTCTGTTCGAGGTGCTGCAAGCGCGTTACGTGCTGCATTTGGCGCCCGTCGAGGACTGAACACGACGTGCCGTCGCGCGATGGCACCCATCGTGCGTCGTGAAGTTGGTCCTTCCTTGCGTGTTAAGCAAAGCTGATTTGGGCTGATCGGCCTTTGCGCGCCGTCCCGTGGTTGTTATCGTCGTGCCTCCTGCGCGACGACATTGCTCTACCTCGTCATGAATGCTCCCACCGAATTACCTCGCCCACTGGCCGCCGTGGAACGCGCGGCACGCCAACGATCCGTGGTTGACGCGTTGGTCGCCGAATTGCCCGCGTATTGCGTGCTGTGGCAGCCGGAAGACACGCGGCCTTACGAATGCGACGGCTTGGCGATGATGCGGGCCGTGCCGCTTGCCGTCGTGTTGCCCGAGACCGAGGAACAAGTCGCGGCGGTGTTGCGCATTTGCCATCGGCTCGCGGTTCCCGTGGTGGCGCGTGGCGCGGGAACGTCGTTATCGGGCGGCGCGATGCCAAACGCGGACGGCGTCGTGCTGGGCATGGCCAAGTTCAACAAGGTGCTCGCCATCGATGCTCAGGCGCGCACGGCCATTGTCCAGCCGGGCGTGCGCAACTTGGCGATTTCCGAGGCCGTCGCGCATTTGGGTTTGTATTACGCGCCGGATCCATCGAGCCAAATCGCCTGCACGATCGGCGGCAACGTGGCCGAGAACTCGGGCGGCGTGCACTGCCTGAAGTACGGCT
>DASTRU010000127.1:0-17499 GCA_035761045.1 Burkholderiaceae bacterium
TCTTAAAAAGTTTGAGGCGGCATTACGTTCCGACACGATCCTTGCGTCCGTCATGCTCGTGAATAACGAGATCGGCGTTATTCAAGATATTCAAACCATCGGCGCGCTTTGCCGTGAGCGCGGCATCATTTTCCATAGCGATGCCGCGCAAGCGGTAGGCAAAGTGCCGATTGATTTAGCGCAGTGGAAGGTGGATCTAATGACTTTCACCGCGCACAAGGCGTATGGACCTAAGGGCATTGGTGCGTTATACGTGCGCCGTAAACCTCGCGTGCGCTTGGAAGCACAGATGCATGGTGGTGGTCATGAGCGTGGTTTGCGCTCTGGCACCTTGGCCACGCACCAAATCGTTGGAATGGGCGAGGCATTCCGGTTGGCCAAACTTGAGATGGACTCCGAATTGGTTCGCATTCGTGGGCTGCGCGATCGATTGATGCGTGGGCTGCGCGATATCGAAGAGGTGTATATCAACGGTGATCTCGAGCACCGCGTTCCGCACAACTTGAACGTGAGCTTCAACTATGTGGAAGGCGAGTCCCTGATCATGGCGTTGAAGGGGCTTGCGGTGTCATCGGGCTCGGCGTGCACGTCGGCGAGTTTGGAACCCTCGTATGTGTTGCGTGCCTTAGGACGTAGCGACGAGCTCGCGCATAGTTCGATCCGCTTCACGATTGGTCGTTTCACAACGGAAGAGGATATTGATTACGCCGTGCGTTTGCTCCACGAAAAAATTCAGAAGCTGCGCGATCTTTCGCCACTGTGGGAGATGTTCAAGGACGGCGTGGACATTTCGCAGGTGCAATGGGCGGCTCACTAACTACACCAAAGCAAGGGGAACCTAGCCATGGCTTACAGCGACAAGGTTATTGATCATTACGAAAATCCGCGCAATGTCGGGTCGTTCGACAAAGGCGACGAGTCGGTCGGCACGGGAATGGTGGGCGCGCCCGCCTGTGGCGACGTGATGAAACTGCAAATCAAAGTGGATGAGCGCGGCGTCATTCAAGACGCGCGGTTCAAGACGTATGGATGCGGATCAGCCATCGCGTCGTCGTCGCTTGTGACCGAGTGGGTCAAGGGCAAGACGCTGGATGAAGCGCTTGCGATTCGCAACATGCAAATCGCCGAGGAATTGGCGTTGCCACCCGTCAAAATCCACTGCTCGATCCTTGCGGAAGACGCGATTAAGGCCGCGGTGGCCGATTACAAAGCCAAGCACGGCGAACCCGTCGAAGAATCCGCGCGTGCCGCGTGATGAATGGAGGCGTGATGGAAACCGAACAAGTGGTGGCGGAACGTGGCGTGTTTTTAACCGAGCGTGCCGCACGTCATGTTCAGCGTTATCTAGAGCGTCGAGGCAAGGGTGTTGGGTTGCGGCTTGGTGTGCGCACGACGGGTTGTTCCGGACTTGCGTATAAGCTCGAATACGTGGATGCGCCGGACGCGACGGATCGAGTGTTCGAAAGCCACGGCGTGAAGGTGTTTGTGGATCCTAAGAGTTTGGTGTTTATCGATGGCACCGAATTGGACTTCGTGCGCGAGGGATTGAACGAAGGATTCAAGTTCAACAACCCAAACGTCAAGGACGAATGCGGCTGCGGAGAAAGCTTCCGCGTCTAAGTCCTTTCGTCGCGAACCCGGTTCGCCGCCAATCATCATTCTTAGGCGAACCGGCTTCGTCACATGAAACAAAATTACTTTGAGTTGTTTGGGTTGGCTGAAACCTTCGAGCTTGATGGCAAGCAGCTCGACGCGGCGTTTCGTCAAACACAAGCGCGTGTTCATCCCGATCGTTACGCGAACGGCTCGGCCGCCGAGAAGCGCATGGCCTTGCAATGGGCGACTCTCGTGAACGAGGCGTACCAAACGCTGCGCGATCCGTTGTCGCGAGCGCGTTATTTGTGCGAACTGCATGGCGTGAGCACGGATGCGGAATCGAACGTGGCAATGCCTGCCGATTTCCTCATTCAACAAATGACGTGGCGCGAACAACTCGAGGACGCCTTGAGCGCGCGCGACGAGCGCGTGTTGAACGAATTAAGCACGACGCTTAACGCGGCTAAACATGATGAGGTGCAAGCGTTGAGCGGTTTGCTAGCAAGTCAGAATTACGAGTTGGCAAGCACGCATGTGCGCCGACTAATGTTTCTCGAACGTTTCGCGCACGAGATTGACGATGCGTTTTTGATTATTGAGGCAGGCTAAGCATGGCGCTGTTGCAAATCGCCGAACCAGGAGAAGATGCATCGCCGCATCAACGTCGCGTTGCGATCGGTATCGATTTAGGTACGACGCATTCGCTAGTCGCGACGGTACGTTCCTCGGTGCCCGAGGTATTGGCGGACGACGACGGCCACGTGTTGCTGCCATCGATCGTTCATTACTTGCCAAATAACGATGTGCGCATCGGCGCGACGGCGCAAGCCGCGCAGGCGGACGACCCCAAGAACACGATCGTGTCCGTCAAGCGTTTGATGGGCCGCAGTTTGAAAGACATCGCGTACGCGGAGAACTTGCCGTACGACTTTGTCGACGCGCCGGGCATGGTCCAAGTGCGGACCGTGCAAGGCGTTAAATCTCCGGTGGAAGTGTCGGCGCAAATCCTCGCGACGCTTCGTCAACGTGCTGAAGACGCGCTGTTGTCCGGTTCGGTGCGCGAGATCGCTGGCGCGGTCATCACGGTGCCCGCGTATTTTGATGACGCGCAACGCCAAGCCACGAAAGACGCCGCCAAGCTCGCTGGCCTTGAAGTGCTCCGTTTGTTGAATGAGCCGACCGCGGCCGCGCTTGCATACGGTCTTGATAACGCGGCCGAGGGCATCTACGCGGTGTATGACCTGGGCGGCGGTACCTTCGATATCTCGATTCTCAAACTCACGCGCGGCGTGTTCGAGGTGCTTGCGACGGGCGGCGATTCCGCCTTGGGCGGCGATGATTTCGACCACCGGCTGTTTTGCTGGGTACTCGAGCAAGCGCAGCTTTCATTGCTTAATCCGCATGACACGCGGTTGCTGATGATCAAGGCGCGTGCGGCGAAAGAGGCTTTATCGACGCGCCCGAGCGCGACCATTCAAGCGCGTTTGTCCGACGGCACTTGGGTCAACGTGACGATAACTGCCGAAACCTTCGCGGCCATCACGCGTCATTTGGTTCAAAAAACGATGGTGGCTACGCGCAAGGCGTTGCGTGACGCGAAGCTCGGTATCGAAGACGTGCAAGGCGTGGTGTTGGTGGGCGGATCGACGCGCATGCCCACGGTGCGCCAAGCAGTCGAGGAGTTTTTCAAGCGCGCGCCGCATGTCGATATCGATCCCGACCAAGTCGTCGCGATTGGCGCCGCGATTCAAGCCAATCAATTAGTGGGCAATCGACACGGCGATGATTGGTTGTTGCTCGATGTGATTCCCCTATCGCTTGGTTTGGAAACGATGGGTGGACTGGTCGAAAAAATCATTCCTCGTAACAGCACGATTCCAACGGCACGCGCGCAAGAATTCACTACTTACAAAGACGGCCAAACCGCGATGGCGATTCACGTCGTGCAAGGCGAGCGCGAATTGGTGAGTGATTGCCGCAGCCTGGCGCGTTTTGAATTGCGAGGTATTCCTCCCATGACCGCCGGCGCCGCGCGGATTCGCGTGACGTTTCAAGTCGATGCCGACGGATTGCTCTCGGTCAGCGCGCGCGAAACCGTCTCGGGTGTCGAAGCGTCGATCGACGTGAAGCCGAGTTATGGACTCGATGACGAGGCCATTGCGCGCATGCTTCACGAAGGCGCCGCCGCCGCGCGCGACGATATGAACGCTCGCAATTTGCGCGAACAACAAGTCGATGCGCGACGACTCATCGACGCGACGCAAACCGCGTTGAGCCACGACGCGGATTTGCTCGACGAAGCCGAGCGCGCACGAATCGAAACACTTCTTGCGTCGCTCACGCAATGCGTCGAGGGCACCGATCTGAATCGCATTAAGCAAGCGTCGACCGCCTTGGCGTCCGGCACGGAAGAATTCGCGGCGCGTCGGATGAACCGCTCGATTCAACAAGCGCTCGCGGGTCGCCGCGTGGACGAACTCGCTCCATAAAAATAAATCGCCATGCCCAAAATAACCGTGCTGCCGCATCCCGATATTTGTCCGCAAGGAGCGGTGATCGAAGACGCGCCGAAAGGCGAGAACATCTGCCGCGTGCTACTTGACCATGACGTTGAGATCGAGCACGCCTGCGAGCTAAGTTGCGCCTGCACGACGTGTCACGTCATCGTGCGCGAAGGTTTTGATTCCTTACCGGCTTCCGACGAAGACGAGGACGACATGCTTGATAAAGCCTGGGGCTTGACGGCGCGCTCGCGCTTGTCGTGCCAAGCGATTATTCAAGACAGCGACTTAGTCATCGAGATTCCGCGCTATACGATCAATCTCGCGCGCGAGAATCACTAAGCGAGGTCGTCGCGATGAAATGGATCGATTCGTTGGACATCGCCATCGCGCTGGCCGATCAATATCCGGACGTTGATCCGACCACCGTGCGCTTTACCGATTTACGCGACTGGGTGCTCGGGCTCGACGGATTCGACGACGTGCCCGAGCATTGCGGTGAAAAGATTTTGGAAGCGATTCAAATGGCGTGGATCGACGAGGTCCGCTAACGCTTAATTCACGGCGTGATCCACGTCGCGATGGTTCCGCCAGCACTGTAGTCAAAGCGCGCTCGGTTATGTACGTCACGATCGAGTTTGAGCCAATCGATGGTGTGCACCGTGGTTTCAATCACGCAAAAGTACTGAGTCGGCTCGCCGTCGTGCGGACGATTCGCCTCGAACGACCAAGGACTGCCCGGCGGCGTGCGCGATAAATAATCGCGCCATTGATGCACGGGTAGTAGCTCAAACGCCGCGCGCGCCGCGCTGGCCGGTGCTACGCGCGCGATCGCCGCCATGCGTACTTGCGTCTTCGAGGCGTGATCCCAAAACAACCACGACACGCGCGGTTCCGAGCGAACCGCAGCCACTTTCGTCGCGCGCGAATCGGTATACAGCGTTAAACGCCGCGCCGCGACATCGACATCGCGCAATACGACCATGCGCGCTTGCGGTCCTTCAACGCCCGCGGTGACGAAGGTCGGTTGGCTCCAATCATGTCGACGTTGCGCGGCGGCGCGCGTGAGCGTGCTCCAGATTTGTCGTTCGAGATCGGCGAGCGTTAACGGCACGCCGCCCACGATGCGCGCGATCGAGGTCATGACGCCACACGGCGAATGAACAACGCCAACTTCATTCACCTTCCTTTTTAAGCGCGGGAAACAAAATCACGTCGCGAATGCTCGGGCTATCGGTCAACAGCATGACCAAACGATCGATACCGATGCCGCATCCTCCAGTGGGCGGCATGCCGTATTCGAGCGCGCGCACGTAGTCCGCGTCGAAGAACATGGCTTCGTCGTCGCCGGCGTCCTTGGCTTCGACCTGCTGGCGAAAGCGCGCGGCTTGATCTTCCGGGTCGTTCAACTCGCTAAAACCATTGGCGATTTCGCGTCCTACGATGAAAAGCTCGAACCGTTCGGTAATGCCTGGTCGCGTGTCGGAGGCGCGAGCCAAGGGCGAGACTTCCACCGGGTAATCCACGATGAAAGTGGGCTCCCAAAGCTTGGCTTCGGCGGTCTCTTCGAACAACGCTAATTGCAAAGCGCCGATGCCAGCGTGCTTAAGCTTAGGCTCGTTTAAGTTGACGCCTAATTTGGCGAGTTCGGCCCGCACGAAATCAACATCGTCGAGATTCGCGCCTTCGTACCGTGGCGCGTGTTTCACGATGGCTTGCGGAATGGTTAAACGCGCGAACGGCTGGCTAAGGTCGAGCGTGCGACCTTGATGCGTGAGCACGGCACTGCCGAGGGCGTCGATCGCCGCTTGTCGAATGCAGGCTTCGGTAAAGTCCATCAGCCACCGGTAATCGGTGTAGGCCGCGTAGAACTCCATCATCGTGAATTCAGGGTTGTGGCGCGGGCTGATGCCTTCGTTGCGGAAGTTGCGGTTGATTTCGTAGACGCGTTCAAAGCCGCCCACGACCAAGCGCTTCAAATACAGTTCCGGCGCGATGCGCATGAACATTTGCTGATCAAGCGCGTTGTGGTGCGTGACGAAGGGCTTGGCCGCCGCGCCGCCCGGAATGGGATGCAGCATCGGCGTTTCGACTTCGAGAAATTGATGCGAGTCCATGAATCGACGCATCGAAGCGATCGCCTTGCTGCGCGCGATGAAGGTATTGCGCGTGGATTCGTTAACAATCAAATCCACATACCGTTGCCGGTACTTAAGTTCTTGGTCCGCAAGGCCATGAAACTTATCGGGCAATGGGCGCAGCGCCTTGGCGAGCAACCGCAACTCAACGCACTGCACCGACAACTCGCCTTTGTTGGTTTTAAAGAGCGTGCCGCGCGTGGCGACGATATCGCCGATATCCCAATGCTTGAACGCATCGAGCGCGCTCGCACCCGTCACGTCGATGCTGACGAAGAACTGAATTCGGCCACTCGCGTCTTGCACCGTGGCGAACGCGGCCTTGCCCATCACGCGCTTGAGCATCATGCGGCCGGCGATGGCGACTTCGACCCGTTCGGCCTCGAGCGCCTCCTTCGAATGCTCGTCGTAACGCGCGTGCAAATCCGCGGCCCGATGCGTCGGCACGAAATCATTAGGAAACGCGACTCCGGATTGCCGCAGCTCGGTTAGCTTATCGCGGCGAATTTGGATGAGTTGTTGCTCGTCTTGCGTCGGGTCAACGACGTTGCGGGATGCGTCTTGAAGGGGAGTGGGCGCGGTCATGAAGGAATAAGCGTTCGTGGGCGGGTGCGGTGGCGTTGAAGGAAGGTGTCGTCGCGCGGGTAGGGCGCGCTACGCGAACTAAACCCCTTGCTTAAGGCTCGCGTTGATAAAGTCGTCGAGATCGCCGTCCAGCACGCTGCGGGTATTGCCGATTTCGACGTTGGTGCGTAAGTCCTTGATGCGGCTTTGGTCCAACACATAGCTGCGAATTTGGTGGCCCCAACCCACATCGGTTTTGCTGGCCTCGAGCTTGTCTTGCTCGGCCTGGCGTTTGCGCAGTTCGTGTTCAAACAAGCGCGACTTCAACATCGCCATGGCCTCGGCGCGGTTGCGATGCTGCGAGCGATCGTTTTGGCATTGAACGACGATACCCGTCGGAATGTGCGTGATGCGCACCGCCGAGTCGGTCTTGTTGATGTGCTGACCGCCCGCGCCCGACGCGCGAAAGGTGTCGGTGCGAAGGTCGGCTGGATTGATGTCGATCTCGATGGAGTCGTCGACTTCCGGATAGACGAACACGCTTGCGAACGACGTGTGTCGGCCGCCCGCGGAGTCGAACGGGCTTTTGCGCACCAACCGATGCACACCGGTTTCGGTGCGCAAATAGCCGTAGGCGTATTCGCCTTCGATCTTAATCGTCGCGCTTTTGATGCCCGCGACTTCACCGTCCGATTGTTCAAGGATTTCGGCCTTGAAGCCCTTGCGCTCGCTGTAGCGCAAATACTGGCGCAACAGCATCGACGCCCAATCCTGCGCCTCGGTGCCACCGGCACCGGCTTGAATGTCGAGAAAACAATTGTTGGGGTCGAGCGGATTGGCGAACATGCGCCGAAATTCCAAGTCGGCCACGATTTTGTCGAGGGCGCCCGCGTCCACGTTTACCGCTCCGAGCGTGTCGTCGTCGTTTTCCTCGCGGGCCATGGCGAACAGTTCCTTCGCGTCGGCCAAGCCCTGATCGAGCTGTTCAAGCGTGAGCACCGTGGCTTCGAGTGTTTTCTTTTCCTTGCCGAGCTCTTGCGCGCGCTTAGCGTCGTTCCAGACGTTTGGATCCTCGAGCGCGCGATCGACTTCCGTTAAACGAACGCGTTTAGCGTCGTAGTCAAAGATACCCCCTTAGCTCGCCGACGCGCTTTTGCAAGTCGTCGAGCTGAAGCTCAAGAGCATTAAGTTGTTCTGCTTCCACGGTGAAGTTCGATTTTGGAAAACCGGCGATTATAGGCGTCGCGTTTTGCGCTAAAGCTGGTTTGGCGGCGGTTGCGCGACGTTTGTTCTGTTATTAGCCCGTAATTGTGCTAAAACGGCGGCCCATGGCGTCCTCATTCAAAGAAATCCTCGGCCGGACTGCCAAGACCTCCTCTTCATCAACGCAACGCCAGGCGCTCGACAGCGCGTCGCGCGCCGCTCGGGATGCGTTCGATTTGACGATGGACGGCATGATCGGCCGCTTGCTCGATGCGCTTTTCAAAGGCGCGGAAGGAGCCATGAGCAGCGACGAAGAACGTCGTCTCATGGCCTCGTACAGCGTGCTTTACGAAAACCGACCGTCGTACATCACGGCGGTCCGAAAGCATCTTGATTCCACGTTCGCGCAAGCGATTCAAGATTTTCTCGATCGTCGCTCGACGATTGCGGCCATCAAGCCGGCCGCGACCAACGAGTTGGCGCTAGTGGAGGACGAGGAACTCGACCGTTTCGTGTTGGCGCGCCGCTTGGGCAGCCGGCTCGAACACGATTTCGCCGATGCCTTGCGCGAACTCAACGGCCGACTCGCCTCGGTGGCCGGCCTGTTGGAAATCGCGCCGGGCAGTAATCCATTGCGGCCAGAGCTCATCGTGCTTGCCTTGGAAGATGCGTGGCGCGATGTGCGGCGCGACCCGCGGCACGATGGCGTTGTGCTGCAATGTTTGACGCCGTCGATCCTTGGCGATCTCGGCAAGGTGTACGCGGCCGCGAGCGGGGCGTTGGCGGATGCCGGTTATTCGATCGCGAAGGCTGGCGTGGTCACCGGCGTCCAGCGCACGACGGCGACGCGACCGAAGCCGGCATCGGTTTCGCTCGGCGAAGCGCCGTTGATGCCGGCGGCGCAACCCGGCTTCTTCCGTCAACTCACGCAATTGCTAACGCGCGCGGCTCAAGGCGGGCGCATGGGAAGTCCGCTGACGACGGTGCCGAACGTTGGTCGAACCGCATCCCAAGCGGCGACCGCGACGACTCCGCAAGCCATGGCGGCGTTCACGCGGCTGGTGCCGGAAGCGGCTCGGCCGACCGCCGAACGACCAGCGTTGGTGCCGACGCTCTCGCATTTACAACGCGCCCAGTTCGAACAGCCGTTGGAGTTTGGCCAGGCGATGTCGTTGTCGCCCATCGCGGGGCCGGATGGCCAGCCGGCGTCCAACTACATGGACCCGATGTCGCAAGTGGACGTGGCGCTCGCCACGCCGCTTCGCTTCATCAACGTCATTCGCAACATCGCCGATACCGGCATCGTCGCCCACGCGAGCGAGGTCGATGGCGCGGTCATCGAGTTGGTCGCGCGTTTGTTCGACTTCGTGTTCGAAGACAAGAACCTGCACGACGCGATCAAGGTGTTGCTGTCGCGGCTGCAAATTCCGGTGCTTAAGGCCGCTATGCTCGATACCGCGTTCTTCGAGCGCGAGGACCATCCGGCGCGGCGCTTGGTCAACGTGCTGGCCGACGCGGGTTTGGGTTGGGAGGAGTACGACGGTCGTGAAGATCCGCTGTACCAACTCATCGACCGCACCGTGCAGCGCGTGCTCGAGGAGTTCGGCGAGGATCTGTCGCTCTTCGAACGCCTGGCCGACGACGTTGAAACCTACGTCGATCAGTACGAGCGTGAAAGCAATGTCGCGGCGGCTCCGGAAATCGCGGCCAAGCAAACCGAGGCGCGCCAGCAAGAAGATGTCGAGCTTTCCACGCGCTTGGCGCGGCGCGCGGTGGACGAGCGTCTGCGTGAGTCGCCGCCGCCGTTGTTCGTGTCGATATTCCTGCGTCGCACCTGGGCCGATCATCTCGGTTTGCTGCTCGCCATGCACGAGCCCGACGCGCCCGAGGTCGAAAACGCCTTGCAGACCGCCGACGACTTGCTGTGGTCGGTTACGCCCAAACGTGATCCGGAAGCGCGGCGCGAGTTACTCGTCAAGATGCCCGATCTGCAGCGGCAACTGCGCAACGGCGCGCAGCACGCGAGCATGCCGACTTCGGAATCGAATTCGTTTTTCCTCGCCTTGGAGGATCGCTGGGCCGGCGCGATCGTTGGCGAGGAAATCGTCGTCGCCGACGCGGTGGAAGAAGCGCTTGCCGAGGCAACGTCCGAGCCGCTGCCCGACACGGCGATGAACACGGTGCTCGAACTCAATCCCGCCGCGATCGTCGAGTTAACCAAGGACGACGGCACGCGCGTTTGCTACAAGCTAGGCTGGATTAGCGAGAACAAAACCCGCTTCCTTCTCACCAACCGTCTGAATAGCGCGCCGTTGATCGTCTCGCCGGAGCATCTCGCCGAACGCTTGCGTGCCGGCAAGCTGCGCATTATCGAGCGGGGGCCGATTGTCGAGCGCGCGCTCAACAGCATTTTGAGCGCGTTGCAGGAAGTGCGTTACCAGGACGCGTGACAGTCGGCGCGTTACGCCGCGTGCTCGACCACGAGTTGCGCGGATGTAAGGCCGTTGTACTCGTAAGTCGTGATTCGAAAGGCGAGGTCGGCGCGTTGCGGAAGCGCGTCGACTCGACCGAACGCGATGCCCTCTAAGCGCTGACCGTCGCGTTCCAATACAAGCTTGAGATGCCGGTCCTTGATGACTCGTTGCGACAGTACTCGCCAGGTGTCGTGAAACAACGGCGGCTCGAATCCCTGACCCCAAACTTCCGCATCCAGCAAACGCACGACGGCCGGCGACACATAAGCCGATTCAATCGGACCATCCACCACGAGTTCGCGCGCCCCGGGCTTGCCGCCAAGCAAGGCTTGCGCGACGGCCTCGAACGCGGCGGTGAACGGCGCCAATGCGTCGGCGGGAATCGTCAAGCCAGCCGCCATCGCATGACCACCAAACCGTTCGATCAAGCCTGGCGCGCGTTTGGTCACGAGATCGATCGCGTCGCGCATATGAAAGCCGGGAATGGATCGTCCCGATCCGGTTAAGCGGCCATCGGAGGACGTGGCGAAGACGATGGTGGGCCGATGGTGCAAATCCTTTAGACGTCCGGCGACCAAACCGGTGACGCCCGCGTGAAACGCGGGATCGTGGAGGACGATCGATGTCGAAGCGCCGACATCCACGCGGGCGACGTGCTCCATCGCCACGCCGAGCATGTCGTGCTGCAACTCGCGTCGTTCGGCATTCATGCGATCGAGCACGAGGGCGAGTTCGTAGGCGCGCGCCGGATCGTCGGCGAGCAAGCATTCGATGCCGATGGTCATGTCGGCTAGCCGACCGGCTGCGTTGAGTCGCGGCCCCAAGGCGAAACCTAAATCGGCCACGCCTAGCGCGCGTGGATCGCGTCCCGCGACACGCGCGAGCGCCAGCACGCCGGGTTGCGCTTGTTGCCCGCGAATGCGTTCGAGCCCGAGTTGCACGAACAAACGGTTGTTGGCATCGAGCTTGACGAGGTCGGCCACGGTACCAAGCGCGACGAGATCGAGCAGTCCGTCGAGCCGCGGCTGCGTTTCGGCCGTGAACAGCCCGCGTTTACGCAGTTCGGCACGCACGGCGATCAGCACGTAAAACACCACGCCCACGCCTGCGACCGCTTTCGAGCGAAAGGTGCAGCCCGGTTGATTGGGATTGACGATGGCGCACGCGGCCGGCAAGGCGCCGCCGGGCAGGTGATGATCGGTGACAACCACGTCGATGCCCAATGCGTTGGCGGTGGCCACGCCCTCGATGCTGGCAATGCCGTTATCCACGGTGACGATGACGCGCGGCGCGCGCTCGACCGCGAGCTCGACGATCGCGGGCGTTAGCCCATAACCGCTTTTGAATCGGTTGGGCACGAGGTAGTCCACGCGTGCGCCGAGCGCGCGCAGTCCGCGCACGGCCACCGCGCAGGCGGTCGCGCCATCGCAGTCGTAATCGCCAACGACCAGCATTGGCTCGCGCGCGACAATGGCGTCGGCAAGCCGCGTCGCGGCGCGATCAATACCGCGCAAGCCGTCGGGCGCGAGTAATTGCGAGGCACGACGCAAGGGCGGCTCCGACAACCCACGCGCCGCAAGGAGCCGCGCGACGAGCGGGTGCAATCCCGCTTCGATCAGCCGGGACTCGGCGTGGGCATCGCGCGAACGATGCCGGATGTGAACGGGAACGGATGTGTTCATACGCTTAAACGTTGGCGTAACGACGACCGCCGCCAAAAGCGCCAATGCTGTCTGGGATTGCAGCAATAGGTACGCCACAAGGTTTCGCCGCATAGCGTGAGCATCACGGGTTTACCGGCCGCGGCGAGGGGGGCGAGGTGATTGGCGTCGAGCGTTGCTAGCGCGGTGCGCCAGGCGATGACGTCTTCGCGCGCGGCATGCAGCGCTAATTCATCATGCACGCGAAGCGACGGCGCGCCTTTGCTTGTATGAACGCCAAGCTGCCGGGCCAGCGCCGCGAAATCGCGCGCGAGCGACGGTGGCGCGTCCTTCACAACCACTTGGGCTATCTCGCCGGACTTGATCGGCGTGTCGCCACCCCATAGCCATAGCGCGTTGATCGTCGGTAATCCCGCTGCCTCGCGGGCTTCGTTGACCGGATGTGCATGCCACGACATTTGAATCTCGGTATGCAACCGCCGCCACGCGCGCGTCGCGTCGTGAGCGCCGTCGGGCAGCCAGAGGTCGATGTTGCGACCCAGTGCTCGCAAGGGCTCGCCAGCGTTCAGGTCTATTAGTTCGGGATGACGGAGGTGCCAACGCGTGGGCGAGGGCGTCTCGAGCGTGCCGCCGCCTTCTTCGACGATGGCGCGCGCGGTATCGGCCAACGCGTTCGCTTCGTCGGCTGTCAACGATGGCGCATGGTCGCCCAATTGAACGTGATCGCGCGCGAGCGCGAAGTGAACCGGATCTGCGATCCACCACCCGTTTTCCACCGATAAGCCACGCGCGGCACGGTCAGCCGCCGCCACGGGAGCGGTATCGATACTGGCTTGCACGCCGAGCGCTTGCGCGAGGAAGCGTGTCGCGGGCATCGTGCGTTGCACGTCGGCGATGGGCGTTTCGTCTTCAACGAATTCCGCCGTGGCAAGCAATTTATTGAGATGCGGCAACGCCAAGTCGGCGAGCCAATCGTCGAAGGCCACGCTCGGTACGAGAACATCGGTGATCACTAAATGCATAAGAAGCAGTATGGCAAACTCGCGCGCTTCACTCCTCGTCCGAAGCGCCTTTCGTCGTGTCTTTTTTCTCGTCGTTTGAATGGATGATCGGTCTGCGTTACACGCGCTCCAAGCGCAGTGCGCGGCGTAATCGGTTCATCTCGTTTATCTCGGCCATCTCGATGGGAGGCATTGCCTTGGGCGTGGCGGCGTTGATCGTCGTGCTGTCGGTGATGAACGGTTTTCAAAAGGAAGTACGCGACCGCATGTTGTCGGTGCTTTCGCATATCGAGGTGTTTGATGCCTACGGCGCGTTGAGCGATTGGCGGCGCACGGCCGACGAAGCACGCGCCGATCCCGAAGTGCTGGCCGCGGCGCCTTACGTGAGTGGTCAAGCGATGTTCGCGCGCGAGGACCAATTTCGCGGCGCCTTGATTCGCGGCGTGGACCCCGCGCTCGAAGGCACGGTGTCGGACGTAGGCACCAAGGTGCGAGGCGGCGCGTTGGCCGATTTGCGCGCCGATGAGTTCAACGTGATCTTGGGCCGTGATTTAGCCAGCGCATTAGGCGTTCGCGTGGGCGAGCGCGTCGCGATGATCGTCCCGCAAGGCAATGTCACGCCGGCGGGCATCGTGCCGCGCTTGCGGCAGTTCACCGTGGTGGGCGTGTTTGAGTCCGGCCATTTCGAATACGACTCGGCCCTCGCGCTCGTCAACATTCAAGACGCGCAAAAACTATTTCGATTGCCCGGTGCGAGCGGAGTGCGCTTGAAGGTGCGCGACATGCAACAAGCTCCGCAAATCGCGCAACGATTGGCCGGGCGCCTAAGCGGCGATGTGTACGTGCGTGATTGGTCCAAGCAAAACCGCACCTGGTTTGCCGCCGTTCAAACCGAGAAGCGCATGATGTTCATCATCCTGACGCTCATCATCGCGGTGGCGGCGTTCAACCTCGTGAGCACGCTCGTGATGACGGTGACCGACAAGCAAAGCGACATCGCGATTTTGCGCACGCTAGGCGCCTCGCCGGTGTCGATCATGCGGATCTTCGTCGTGCAAGGCGCGCTCGTCGGCTGCATTGGCACGCTGGCCGGCGTCGCGTTTGGCGCCTTGATCGCGTTCAACATCGACATCATCGTGCCGGCGATCGAACGCGTGACTGGCGTGCAGTTCTTGCCGAAGGACATTTACTTCATCAGCGCGTTGCCGAGTGATCCGCGCGTCGCCGACATCGCCACCATCGGCATCGTGGCGTTCGTTCTCAGTCTTTTGGCGACGTTGTACCCAAGCTGGAGCGCCTCGCGTGTCAAACCGGCCGAAGCCTTGCGATACGAATGAGCGCGACGATGACGAACGAACTCGTGTTGGAAGCGCGCGGCGTAAGCAAGACCTTCGGGCGCGGCGCGTCGCAAGTGGAGGTGTTGCGCGGCGTGGACTTGCGCGTCGAGCGCGGCGAACGCGTTGCCATCATCGGCGCGAGCGGCACGGGTAAGAGCACCTTGCTGCATGTATTGGGCGGGCTGGATCGCCCAAGCGCGGGCGAGGTGAGGGTGCAAGGACGTGGCTTAGGCACGCTCGGTGAAGTCGAGCAAGGTCGTTTGCGTAATCAAGCGCTTGGCTTCGTGTATCAATTTCATCATCTGCTGCCGGAATTCAGCGCGCTCGATAACGTGGCGATGCCCTTGTTCGTGCGTCGCATGCCGCGCGTCGAGGCGCGCAAGATGGCGGCCGACATCCTGACCCGCGTCGGTCTCGCGCATCGCGTGCATCACGCGCCCGGCGAGCTGTCGGGCGGGGAACGTCAACGCACGGCGATCGCGCGGGCCCTCGTCACGCGGCCGGCTTGTGTGTTGGCCGACGAGCCCACTGGCAATCTCGACCGCGCGACCGCGCGCGCCGTGTTTGAAGTCATGCTCGAACTCAATCGCGAATTGGGCACGAGCTTCATCATCGTGACCCATGATCCCGAGCTGGCCGCGCGCGCCGATCGCACGCTCACGCTGATCGACGGACGCTTGTCCTAATCGCCTCGATACCCCGCGCGCGAGCACGCGAGCTTTGGCACCATCGCATGTATGTGGATCGACACCCATTGCCATCTCGATGCTTCGGAATTCGACGCGGACCGCGCGAACGTCGCGGCGCAAGCGTTGGCCAACGGTGTGCGCGCCATCGTGATTCCAGCCGTCGGTCGCGATAATTTTTCAACGGTACGAACGCTCGCTCATGCGATACCGGGCGGCGTGTATGCGTTGGGCATCCATCCGATGTATGTGGCGCACGCGTTGGACGACGATCTGGTCGTCTTGCGCGACGCCGTGCGGTTGGCAATCAACGATCCACGTTTTATCGGCATCGGCGAAATCGGGCTTGATTTTTTCGATCCCGCCGCCATCGCGGTCGCGGACCGGCAAGAGCGCTTTTACGAAACGCAGCTTCGCATCGCGGTGGAGTTCGATCTACCGGTCATCTTGCATGTGCGTCGTTCGCAAGATCGCGTGTTGCGCCAGTTGCGGCGAATGCGGCCACGCGGCGGTTTCGCGCACGCGTTTAACGGCAGCCAGCAACAAGCCGACGCGTTTGTCGCGCTCAATTTCAAATTAGGCATTGGTGGCGCGATGACGTTCGAGCGCGCGCTGCAAATTCGCCGACTGGCGTTGCACATGCCGCTCGAACACTTAGTGCTTGAAACCGACGCGCCCGATATCCCGCCTGCTTGGATTCGCCCCGGTCGCAATTCGCCCGCGGAGTTACCCGCCATCGGATATGCGCTTGCGGCCTTGCGTGGCCTTGAGCCCGAGCAGGTCGCGCGCGTGACGACCGCGAACGCGTACGCGGTATTGCCGAAGCTCGCGGCGCTTCACGCCTCGCAAGCAACTTCATGAGCGTTCGACTCGGTGCCATCGCGTGGTGCTTGGGTGCCGCGTGGTTGCAAACACGCGCGGTATTGCCTCATGCGTTGACGTGGTGGAGCGCGTTGTTCGTAACGCTTGGTATGTGCGGCGTAATTTCTTATGTCGCACCCACGCGCATGGTGCGACCAGTGCGCATCGTCTTGATCGTTATCGCTGCATTCATCGCGGGCGTGGCCTGGTCGGCTTGGCGCGCCGAAACGCGGTTGAACGACGCGTTGGATGCGCAATGGGAGAACCGCGAGATCGAAATCATCGGCATCGTTCGCGGCTTGCCGGATGAAGTCATCGGATTTGGCGGCGGTCGAGGCGTGCGCTTTGAGTTCGATGTGGAGCACGCGTCGTCGCCCGCGCGCAGCGTGCCTTCGCGCGTATCGCTTGCGTGGTACCCCCGCACCGCGCGGGGCGTGACGCTTGACGTGCCCGTCGTCGCGCCCGGCGAGCGGTGGCGCTTGCGCGTCAAGCTTCGTCGTCCGCATGGCTTGTACAACCCGTATGGATTCGATCTCGAGCCGTGGCTGCTCGAACGAAACGTGCGTGCGACCGGCTCGGTGCGCGCCAGCGGGGAGGAGGTGCGGCTGACGGCGTTCGTCCCGTCGTTTGAATCGGTCGTGGACCGCGCGCGCTTTGTCGTCGCGCGCCATGTAATGGATGCCTTGCCCAATCATCCTTATGCGGGCGTGATACTCGCCTTGGTCGTGGGCGATCAACGAGCCGTCAGCGCCGACGATTGGACCATGTTCAACCAAACCGGCGTCGGGCATTTACTTAGTATTTCCGGCTTGCACGTCACGATGTTCGCCGCGCTCGTGGCCGCGCTTGCCGCATGGTGTTGGACGATCGCGGTACGGCATCGCTGCGCGCCATTGATGCGAATCGCGCGCATGCCGTTCGCGGCGGTGTTCGGCTTCATCGCGGCGGCTGGCTATACCTTGATCAGCGGCATGCAAGTCCCGGCGCAACGCACGTTATGGATGTTGGGCATCGTCGCGCTTGGCTGGATCGTTCAACGCCAGGTTCGGCCGTCGTACCTGCTGGCGCTCGCGGCGTGGATCGTGATCGCCGCCGACCCGTGGGCCGTGACCGCGCCGGGCTTTTGGTTGTCTTTCATCGCGGTGGCCTGCTTGTTGTACGCGGGGTTGGGAATGATGGGTGGCGCGCGCCCGCCATGGTGGCAAGCGGCGGTGCACAGTCAGTTGGCGATCGCGGTGCTGCTTTCGCCAGTGGGCTTGCTGTTGTTTCAACAAACCGCCGTCGTCGGTCCAATCGCCAACGCTATCGCGATTCCGGTGGTGAGTTTTCTCGTGACACCGCTTGCGTTATTGGGCGGCTTGATCGGTCCATGGCTTGAATGGACCTGGCCGTTGCAACTCGCGCATGCCTTATTCGCGTGGACCGCCATCGCATTGGAATGGCTCGCGCGCGTGCCGGGCGCAAGCCTTGAGTTGCC
>DASTRU010000128.1:0-2340 GCA_035761045.1 Burkholderiaceae bacterium
CAAACCCGACGCGATTACGCGCGAAGTGTTTGCATTGGTGGAGCAGCACTTTGCTTCGCATCCTGGTTATCTAGCGGATTTCGCGTGGCCGGTAACGCGCTCCCAAGCGCTTGAGGCGCTGGATACATTCGTTCAGGAACGTCTAGCTCGCTTCGGCCCGCATCAAGACGCGATGTGGACCGACACGCCCTGGGGCTGGCACGCCTTGCTGTCGTCGAGCCTTAATTTGCATCTGATTAGCCCGGCGGAAGTCATCGCGAAAGCAGAGACGGCTTATCGCGATCAACAATTGAGCGGCGTCGATGCCGCCACGGCGCTTGCAAGCGTCGAGGGTTTTATCCGGCAGATCTTGGGGTGGCGCGAATTCATGCGCGGGATGTATTGGCTAGACATGCCGGCGATGGCCGAGGCCAATCATTTCAACCATCATCGCCGCTTACCTCGCTGGTATTGGACAGGTGACACGCGCATGAATTGCATGCGCGAAAGCATTGGGCAAACCTTGCGCTATGGATTCGCGCACCATATTCAACGACTCATGGTGACGGGGCAGTTCGGCATCCTCGCCGAACTCCTGCCACAAGATGTTTGCGCGTGGTACTTAGCGGTTTATATCGATGCGATCGAGTGGGTTGAGTTACCCAACACCGCGGGCATGGCGCTATTCGCCAACGGTGGACGCTTTACCAGCAAACCGTACATCGCAAGCGGACAATACATTAAGCGCATGAGCAATTACTGCGACGGCTGCGCGTACAAGCCGGAGCTGCGCACGGGCGATAAAGCCTGCCCATTCACGACATTGTTTTGGAACTTTCTCGATCGGCACGAGACAACTCTTCTTAACAATCCGCGTACCGTGCTAATGGCCAAGAACATTAGTCGTTTAAGCGATCAGGAACGCATCGCGCTTCGCGAACACGCGGCGCGGATGCTTAACAATCTCGATTCTCTCTAATTGATTGACTAAGCCGCACCGCAAGTGCATCCGCCTGCTTTCAATTAATAATGAAACGAAACATTTTCATTTCATATACTGCCGCAATTATTTTCTGAGCCGTCGTGATGCCTGCTACCCGCTCCATCGTTACTGCTGGTCGTCCCACGCTTGCCGAGGCCAAGCGGCGCGTAACGCATCTCGTCGATGTGGCGGAACGTTTGTTCGTAGAGCGCGGCTATGACACGTGCAGCATCGAAACGATCGCACGCGAGGCCCAAGTCGCGGGCCGCACGATCTACGCGAAATTCGGCGGCAAGGCGGGCTTGCTGGCGGCGGTGGTGGAAAAACGCAGCCGCACTTTGATCGAACGCACGCGCAAGCTCGACGAAGCCGACGCCAACTTTGAATCCGTGTTGCGCGAATTCGCGGTGGATTATTTATGGGAAACCACGCGCCCGGCCGCGCTGGCCTTAAGACGGGCGGTAGTCGCCGAAAGCACGCGACTGCCAGAAGTTGCCGCCGCGTTTCATAGCGCTGTTACCGGCCAAGTGCGCGAGGCGCTCGCGCGCCAATTTGCAAGACCAGGGCTGCGCGTTCGTTTGCGGCGCGACGTAGACACCGAGTACTTAGCCGGCCAGTGTTTAAACACCATGTTGTCGCACGAATACGCAGCGCTTTTCTTTGGATTGCGCCGTTCGCCCACGCGCGCGGAAATCACGCGCTGGGCTCATCAAGCGATTGATTTATTCCTGCAAGGCGCGCTTGCGCCTCATCGTACTTCGTCACTAGGACGTTCTTTATGACGCCGCTCGACCCCTTACCTACAACCGATCCGACGACTCATAAGAAGAAGAAAAGTCGAACCGCCTTAGTCGCGGCGCTCATTCTCCTCGCATTGATCGCAGTGGGCGGATGGTGGTGGTGGCAACACCATCAAGCGCCGTCGTCATCGGCATCACTTCAAGGAGCGACAAAAGGCATGGGGCGCGGGGATCCATCGCAACGCGCAAGCGTCGTCTCAGCGCAGCCGGTGACGGCGAGCGCGCTTAACGTGAAGGTCAACGGTCTAGGCACGGTGGTTCCGCGTAACACAGTGACGGTGCGGCCGCGCGTGGACGGGCAACTCGTGCGGGTGTTTTTCAAGGAAGGGCAAACGGTGAAGGCTGGCGAGCCGCTTGCGCAGATCGACCCACGTCCGTTCGAGGTCGCGATGGCGTCGGCTACGGGTCAGCTAGAGCGCGATTTAGCGCAACTGCGTAACGCGCAAGCCGATCTCGCGCGGTATCAGGAATTGCTCGCGCAAGACTCGATCGCCAAACAACAAGTCGATACGCAAGAAGCCTTGGTGCGTCAGTTGCAAGGCACGATCGCATCCGACCGCGCGCAGGTGGAGGACGCCA
>DASTRU010000129.1:0-8718 GCA_035761045.1 Burkholderiaceae bacterium
TCGAGTTGATGATTGGCCGCGCTTTGACTTCGATTGGCGATGCGGTGAGTGCGGCGCGTGGCGTGGTGGCGCGACCAGGCGGGGTGGTGTGCATTACGAGTTTGCGCACGCCGGATATCCCCGTGGACCGGCTGGTAACGCTAGCCGTCACGCACGAGGCGGCGTGGAATGTTGAAACACCGTTCTTGCCGCTAGACCCGTTGCCCAACGGCATGGGCGACGTCTTTTCGGCGCTGTTTCTCGGCATGCGCCTGCGCGGCGCCACGGTGAGCGACGCGCTCACGCATGCGGTCAGCGCGCTGTACGCCCTCGTGCAGCGCACGCCGATTGGCGCGCGCGATCTACCGTTGGTGCTGGAGCAGTCCGTGCTCGTCGAACCGCCCGTCGTCGCGACGGCGGTTCGCATCGAATAAGCCGCGCGGCTTTTACTTACGCAACCGTCGAATCAACGACGAGGTATCCCAACGATTGCCGCCCATCGATTGCACGTCGGCGTAGAACTGATCGACCACGGCGGTGACGGGCAAACGCGCGCCGTTGCGGCGCGCTTCGTCCAAGCACAGGCCGAGATCCTTGCGCATCCAGTCCACCGCAAAGCCGAAGTCGAACTTGCCGTCCACCATCGTCTTGCCGCGGTTATCCATCTGCCAGCTTTGCGCCGCGCCTTTGCCGATCACTTCGAGCACAAGCTTCATATCCAGCCCAGCCGCTTGGCCAAACGCGATGCCTTCCGCCAACCCTTGCACCAAGCCCGCGATGCAAATTTGATTGACCATCTTCGCGAGTTGCCCGGCGCCGCTTTCGCCCACGAGCGTGACCGCGCGCGAATACGCCATCGCGACGGGCTTCATCGCGTCGAACGGCGCCGCGTCGCCCCCGCACATCACGGTGAGCGCGCCGTTCACCGCGCCGGCTTGGCCGCCCGACACCGGCGCGTCGATGAAATGTAGATTGCGTTGGCGCGCCTGGGCGTACAGCTCGCGCGCGACGGCGGCCGAAGCCGTGGTGTGATCGACGAAGACCGCGTTGGGCGCCATGGCCGCGAACGCGCCGTCCGCGCCCAGCGTGACCGCGCGTAAATCATCGTCATTGCCCACGCACGCGAATACAAACGCGGCATCGCGCACCGCTTCGCGCGGCGTTGGCGCGGTCGCGCCGCCGTACTCGCTCGCCCACGCGGCGGCTTTCGAGGCCGTGCGGTTGTAAACCGTGACGTGATGGCCGGCGCGCGCCAAATGGCCCGCCATGGGATGGCCCATCACGCCCAGTCCTAAAAAAGCAACACGCTGAGAGGGAGTCGGATCGTAGGTTTTCGTGGTCATGGTTTGGCGTGGGTGAGGAAAACGGCGTTCATCGTACGCAGGCTTGCGCGTCGCGAGATTTCGGATATCGCAATTCCCACTTGCGCAATGCAACCGTTTAAGGCATTTGCGTGACTAAGTTCACAACAAAAACCGCCACGGTCGGCGAGCCATAACGCTTTGGGAGCCCTCTCATGTTCGTTATTCATCAGCTTCAAGTGTCGTTTCGCGTTAATTCCTTGAAAACCGAGGCCGTGATCAAGCGCTTTTTCGATCTTCCCGGCACCAAGGCGTATTACCTCGTCGTGGAGCCCACGGTGGATCGGCCGACCGAAACACGCGTGGAAATGTACTTTCGCGAATTGCGCGATTACGCGGTGCGCGTGCTGCTTCACAAGCTTGAAATGCTCGAGCAATGGCGGGTCAACGATCTCGAGTTGCGCTACCTCAAGGACGACGGCGAAAGCTATTACGGTCCGCCGTCGCGGTTGGCGGATGACTTTCAGGCGGCGAAGAACAAGGGCGGCTGGTCGCCGATTTACATCCCGCGTCCGCGCGGCCGTCGCGACGCGTCTCGGCCGTCGCGCTGGATCGTCGGCGCGTTGTAGGGCGAGGGTTAGTCCACCTCGCGCAATATCGCCGCTAGGCGCTCCACCATTTCGTCGATATGCGAGCGTTGCAAAATCAGCGGCGGCGACATCGCGATCGTGTCGCCGGTGTAGCGCAGCAGTAGCCCGGTATCGAAGGCGCGCTTAAACACCGTCGCGGCGCGCGCTCCCGGCGCATCTGGCCGAGGTTGCAGTTCGATCCCCGCAAGCAACCCAAGGTTGCGCACATCGATCACATGCGGCGCGTCGCGTAGCGCATGCACCGCGTCTTGCCAGTAGTCGGCGAGATTGGCGGCGTTTTCGACCAACCGTTGTTCCTCGTACACATCCAGCGTGGCCTGCGCGGCCGCGCAGGCCAAGGGATGGCCCGAATAGGTATAGCCGTGAAACAGCTCGATGCCATCCTTCGGCGCGTGGCGGCCGTGCATGAACGCGTCGTACACATGCGACTTAGCGAACACGGCGCCCATCGGCACCGTGCCGCTCGTGATGCCTTTGGCGACGGTGACGAGATCGGCCTCCACGCCAAATCGCTCGAACGCGAACCGCGCGCCAAGGCGACCAAACCCGGTGATGACTTCGTCGAAGATCAGCAAGATGCCGTGGCGCGTGCATATCTCGCGTAGGCGTTCGAGATACCCAACGGGAGGAATCAGCACGCCGGTGGACCCCGCCACTGGCTCCACGATCACCGCCGCGATGGTCGACGCGTCGTGCAACGCGACGAGCCGTTCAAGCTCGTCCGCCAAGTGCGCGCCCCAGCTCGGCTGGCCTCGGCTGAAGGCGTTGTGCGCTAAATCATGCGTATGCGGCAGATGGTCGACGCCGGGCAAGAGCGGCCCGAAGAGCTTTCGGTTGTTGACGATGCCGCCAACCGAGATGCCGCCAAACCCACATCCGTGATAGCCGCGCTCCCGGCCGATCAGCCGAGTGCGCGCGCCGTCGCCTCGCATGCGGTGGTAGGCGAGGGCCATCTTGAGCGCGGTGTCGACTGCCTCCGAGCCCGAGTTCGTAAAGAACACGTGGGCGTATCGGCGATCGGTGTACTGCACCAAGCGTTCGGCCAATTCAAATTGCAATGGATGCCCGAGCTGAAACGCCGGCGCGAAGTCGAGCGTGGCGGCGGCGCGCTGAATGGCTTGCACGATCTTTGGCTGCGCGTGGCCGGCGTTGCAACACCACAAACCGGCCGTGGCATCCAACAGCCGATGACCATCCGCCGCGGTGTAGTGCATGCCTTCGGCGGCGACGAGCAATCGCGGGTCTTGCTTGAACGCGCGATTGGCGGTGTAGGGCATCCAATGCGCGTCGAGCGCGCCCGGCGAGGGCAAGGGTTGATCGAGCGGCATGGTCAAACTCCTTCGGCGCGACGGCGCCCCATGCCTATTGTGCGACCGAGACAGCGTTTGGAAGCGAAGGCGATGCCGCCGTGATGAATTCGCGCAACGCGGTGAGGTAGGTTTGCCCGCCGCTGACGCTGGCGTTGGAATGCGATGCGCCGTCGATCTTCACCAAGCGGCGCACGCCATCGCGCGTGGCGCGCGCCGCGTTGTACAAACGTTCGCTCATCCACGCCGGTACGTAGCGATCCTCGGTGCCATGCACGAACATCGTCGGCACCGACAGGCGCGGCATTTTCGACAAGGAATCGAACTCTTGCGTCAGCATCAAGGGCAGCAAGGGAATCCAGCCCCAGCGCGTCTCGCGCAACATGTCGCGAATGCTGGTGAACGAGCTTTCCACGATCAACCCGGCGAACCGATCCTCCCGCGTGGCCAAATCCACCGCGAGCGCTCCACCCAGGCTATGGCCGTGCACCCAACGCTTCGTCGGGTCGGGTTGGCGGCGCGCCAGCTCGGCGAACGCGGCATCGACGTCTTCGGCCGCCGTGCGTTCGCTAGGCAACAGCGCGGTGCTTTTTCCAAACCCTCGGTAATCAATCGCAAGCACGGCAAAGCCCAACTCGCGCCACCGATTCATGCGAAACGCGCTGCCGTTCAGGTTCCAGCGCGCGCCGTGCAGATACAGCACCGTGGGCGCGTCGGGCTCGTCGCCCGGCAAATACCAGGTGTGGATTTTGTCGCCATTGGCCAGCGCGAGGTCGTATTGCTCGACGGCTTCTGGCGTTTCGTTCAGCCAGCGATTGCTAGCGATGCGTTCGGCGGTTGGCGGTTGAAAAATCGCCTCGCGCTGCAAGGTGTCGAGCGACGCGCAGCCCGAGGCGATGAGCGTGAGGGTGGTGGCAAGAACAAGCGCGGAGCGAAAGGGGCGTATGGCTTCGGGCATAAGTGCAAGGCAACGGCGATCACCACGTAGTGGTTGACGGCTTGATAAAAACTGATCGTGCCGTGGTAAGCCGTATGAATCGTCGGTGCCGGTCCCGGTTACGCGCTCCGGAATTTCCTCGATTCCGCCCTCAGACCACGCACGTGCCGCGTCGCGTGCCAGCAAGTCGCGTCAAAGCGTTATTCCCGCCGAGACGCCCACCAGCCACGTGCGTGGCGCGCCGGTCTCGAAAAAGCGAGCGTTGCCCTCGTTGACGATCACGCTGCCAGCGTAGGTTTTATCAAGCGCGTTATCGACGCGGGCATACATGCGCAGCCGCCACGGCCCGAACTCCGCGCGCTGCTCGGCGCGTAAGGCCAGCACGCCGTAGCCAGAGGCCGACTCGGTGTTCGCGTCGTTGACCGCGACCGACGATACGCCGCGCCATTCCACGCCAAAAGCTGTCTGCTTTAGCGGCGTCCAGCCCACATCGACGAAGGCCGTGCGCTCGGCGGTGCCCGGAATGCGATTTCCGGCGGGAATGACAAGCGTGGGCGACACGCACGGCGTGCTCGCGCAGGTCGCGAACGCGTCGCGATAGGTGGCGTCGAGCACGGCAAGCGCCGCCTGCATCCGCCAACCAGGCGCGAACGGCCATGTCAACGCCAATTCCGCGCCTTGCCGTCGCGTGCGCCCGGCGTTACCGAAGGTGGAGCGGCCGCCGACATTGCTTCGCACGACGATTTCGTCATCCGTGTTCGCGATGAATGCCGCGAGGTCCACTCGCGCGCCGCCGAGCTTGAATTTCGCGCCGATTTCGCCTTGGCGACTCTTTTGCGCGCTCAATGTGTCGTTGAAGCCGGAGCCACCATCGGCGCGGTAGCTCAATTCGTTGAGCGTCGGCGCTTCGTAACCGCGACCAACACTCGCGTACAGATTGATCGCGTCGCTCGCGTGAAACACCAGACCCGCGACCGGATTGGTGTAGCCAAAACTTCGCGCACCCGAGTCGTCGCCGTTGATGAGATAGCGGTCGTTGGATGCGAACCGCGTGCGGCCATGACGTACGCCGGCCGTGGCGGTCCAGCGCTCGTCGAACGCCCATTCGGCTTGCGCGTATTGATCGAAGCTGCGCACGGTGTTGTCTTCGTCGCGCCGCAAACGGCCGGTCACGCCCAAGCGCTGCGCCGCGCCGCTGCCGATAAAGTTTTCGTAGCCGCGCCGAGCCTCGTCTTGCGTTTCGTACGCCGTGCCAATGATCAATCCCACCGGCCCCACGCGCATGGACAGCCGGGCATCGGCGCCCGAGTAATCCCGGTCGAAGTCGATCACGCCGCCGGGGTGCGCGGCATTCGATTGCGTCGAGACCGGAATCGACTGCCATTGCGTCACGCCGCGCTGGCCGCCGTAAAGCGTGAATCCCGCTTCGCGCAATACGCCATCGCCCAAGCTGCGCCGCCAATTCGCGCCGACTTGCGTTTGTCGCGCGTCCTTGCGCGTGTCGAACTGCGTGGCTTGCGACGTCGTTTGATACGGATTTTGGTTGAACTGCGCGCGGGTCAGCCCAAGCGGATCGTCGGCGCGTTGCGCAAGTTGGCTCGCGGTCACGATCACGCGGTCGTCACGGTCGGCATAGCCCAACCTTGCGAACGCCAAGTCGCGATCGGCCTCGCTATGGGGTCGAAACCCATCGGTTTGAAAATGCGAGGCATCGACCAATCCACTCGCGCGTTCGCCGATGCGTGCTTCGCCGCTCAGCCTTATTTGCCGCATGCCATCGGCGCCCGCGTCAAAAGCCGCATCGGCCCGAGTGCTTTGCGGCTCGCGCGAAAAGAGCGCGATCACGCCACCCGAGCTGTTGCCATACAGCGCCGAGAACGGCCCGCGCAACACCTCGATGCGTTGCGCGCTCGCGAGATTGAAATGCGTGACTTGACCCTGGCCATCGGGCATCGCCGCCGGAATGCCGTCGGTGTACAGGCGAATGCCGCGCACGCCAAAGCCCGCCCGCGCGCCAAACCCGCGAGAGCTGATCTGCAAATCCTGCGCGTAGTTATTGCGGTTGTTGACGGTCAGACCCGGCACCCGCACTAGGGCCTCGGAAAGATTCACCATCGGCCCGGCCGCGCGCAGCGTTTCGGCGTCCACGCTCGTTACCGCGAACGGCAAATCAAAGCTCGCGCGCTCGACGCGTGAACCAGTGACGACCACCGAATCCAACGCCGTCGGCGCCGGTTGTTGCGCATGAGCGATCGCGCCCGTCGTCATCAATACACACGCCAACCGCACGCCACGCCTGAACGTCATACGTCGATCCTTACCAATAAACGACCGCGAACTTGGCTGGCCAAAAGTTGTTGCGCGGCATTTAAGCACTCGCTCAAGCCGATCTCGCGCGTCATGCCGGCAAGCGTGTCGGGATGGAGTTCGCGGCTCAAACGCGCCCACGCCTTGCGTCGACGTTCGATCGGACAATTCACCGAATCAATGCCGATCAGCCGAATACCGCGAAGAATGAACGGCGCCACCGAACCCGGAAAATCCATGCCTTGCGCTAGCCCGCACGCCGTCACCACGCCGGCATAACGCGTTTGCGCGCACGCATTCGCAAGCGTGTGCGAGCCGACGCAATCGACCACCGCCGCCCAACGTTCCTTTTGCAAGGGCTTGCCGGGCTGCGCGAGCGATGCGCGATCGATGACGTCCGCCGCGCCCAACGATCGCAGATACGACGTCTGCGCCGCCTTCCCGGTCGACGCCACGACCCGATAACCGCGCGCCGCGAGCAACGCCACCGCGATCGATCCGACGCCGCCCGTCGCTCCCGTTACCAGCACCTCGCCGTCGCCGGGTTTCACGCCGTGTTCGTCGATCGCCATGCAAGACAGCATGGCGGTATAGCCAGCTGTGCCGATCGACATCGCCCACTTGCCGTCGAGCGTCGGCGGCATCGCGATCAACCAATCGCCACGCACCCGCGCTTTTTCCGCCAAGCATCCCCAATGCAATTCGCCCACGCCAAATCCGTTGAGCACCACGCGATCGCCCACGCGCCAATCGGGATGCGACGACGCTTCCACGATCCCCGCGCCATCAATGCCCGGCACCATCGGCCAACGACGCACGACGGGCCCGCGATCGGTCAGCGCAAGCGCGTCTTTGTAGTTGATCGTCGAATACTCGATGCGCAACGTCACGTCGCCGTCGCGAGGCAATTCGGTTTCATCAAGAGCGCGCAATTCCGCGTGGAATTGCTCGTTTTCGCGAGTGAGATAAAGCGCGCGAAAGGACATGGCTAATTTCCAAATGGTGAAGCGATGGTCGGTCAACGCGCGGTTGTGATGGCTTTAAAAGTCTTCACCATTTTTTTCGAAGCGAGGCCGAGCGTTGTGCGAAGACCGCAACGCGAGCGAAGGACATGCCAACAACCACACGGATTGAGGTTTAATGAGCAGCGCTCCCGTTTGGGCGCGCCCACCTTAGGAGAGTCACGCATGACGAATTTCGTATTAAAGGCCGTGCCGTTCGCCATGGCCGCAGCGTTTGTTTTCACCAACGCCCACGCACAAGAGGTCGTCGTCAAAATCGGTCACGTCGCCCCGCTTTCAGGTGGACAAGCCCACCTCGGTAAAGACAACGAAGCCGCCGCGCGCATGGCTGTCGAAGACTTAAACAAGAAGGGCATGGTCATCGGCGGCAAGAAGGTCAAGTTCGAACTCCTAAGCGAAGACGATGCAGCCGATCCCAAGCAAGGCGCCGCCGTGGCCACCAAACTCGCCGATGCGAAGGTCAATGGCGTGGTTGGCCACTTAAATTCCGGCACGACCATCCCGGCCTCGAAGATCTATCACGACGCCAACATCCCGCAAATCTCGCCCGCGGCCACCAATCCCAAGTACACGCAACAAGGTTTCAAGACGGCATTTCGCGTCGTCGCCAACGATGCCCAGCTTGGCGCGCGTTTGGGTGACTACGCCGTCAAAACACTTAACGGCAAGAAAGTCGCCGTCATCGATGACCAAACCGCCTACGGACAAGGCGTAGCCGACGAGTTCGAAAAAGCCGTCAAGAAATCCGGCGGACAAGTCGTGACCCGTCAAAAGACCAGCGACAAAGTGGTGGATTTCAACGCCATCCTCACCACCGTCAAGGGGCAATCCCCGGATGTCGTTTTCTATGGCGGCATGGACGCACAGGCCGGTCCCATGCTTCGTCAAATGAAACAGTTGGGCATCAACGCCAAATTCATGGGTGGCGATGGCATCTGTTCGAGCGAACTGCCCAAGCTCGCGGGCGACGCAATGGCCGACGGACAAGTCGTTTGCGCCGAAGCCGGCGGTGTATTGGGCGAGCAAAAGAAAGCGCTCGACGATTTTCGCGCCGAGTTTAAAAAGCGCACCAATCTCGATGTGCAGATTTACGCGCCTTACGTCTACGACGCGGTCATGACCATGGCGGCCGCCATGCAAAAAGCCAACTCGGTTGAGCCGAAAAAATATCTACCAGCGCTTGCAAGCATCAACTACAAAGGCGTGACGGGTCCC
>DASTRU010000130.1:0-6132 GCA_035761045.1 Burkholderiaceae bacterium
TTTTGCGCGAAACGCTGTCGCTGGCCTATGGCCAAATTGGCCGAGTTTTAAAGCAACGAATCGTTTTTCTCGTTGGCAGAACTCGAGTTCATTTGGACGATGTTCAACACTTAGGGCATTTTCTCGAACTCGAGGTCGTGCTGCGCGACCGAGAGTCGCCCGAGCATGGTGTGCGCGAGGCACACGCACTGATGAAACGCCTTAACATCGAGACTCATCAATTAATCGATACCGCCTACGTCGATTTGCTAACGCAAGCGGTTGCCAATTCTTAAGAAGCAAGATTTAGACGATGGATAACCAAGACAACCACCACCACGAGCTATCGCTAGTACGAACGATTAATGCATCGCCCGATAAAGTGTTTCGCGCTTGGACGGAGCCGGAGCTTTTGATGCAATGGTTCACGCCCAAGCCTTGGACCGTCGCGTCGGCCGAACTGGATGTGAGACCTGGAGGCACTCAACTCGTGGTGATGCGCAGCCCCGAGGGGCGGGAGTTTCCCAATCGTGGTGTGTATCTCGATGTCGTCAAGAACGAACGCATCGTGTTTACCGATGCCTACACGTCGGCCTGGGTTCCTTCGGAAAAAGCGTTTTTCACCGCCGTCATTACCTTCGAGGACGACGCGGGTAAAACGAAGTACACCGCGCGCGTGTTGCATTGGAACGAAGCTGATCGATTGACGCATGAAAACATGGGGTTTCATCAGGGATGGTCGATGGCGACCGATCAACTCGAGGAGCTGGTGGCGCGCTTGTGATCGGAAAACTAGTTTTTGCAGCTTGAAAATTTGCTCGTACGAGCTTACAAAGCATGAGTTGCGGTGGTAAATCGAAAAGATCGGTAGTTCCCCTGAGTTGGCATTGGATAAACGCCCCGAGCCACATCGCAAAATGGCTCGCGTCCAATGCCGTGTTTCGACGATATCGCGTCGCCAGCCCCATGCTGCTGCCTACTGCCTACGAATGCACGCTTCCACTACCCAGCCGATCAGTTTCGACCCCGCCGTTTTGCGCGTTAAATGCTCGACGTGCACCTTGCATCAACTTTGTTTACCGGTCGGCCTTCCCGACGACGAGTTGGATCGACTCGACAACGTGGTGACCCGCCGGCACCGAATATTGCGTGGCGAGTCCTTGTATCGGATGGGCGATCGGTTCCACGATCTTTACGCGATTCGGGTTGGGCATTTCAAGACGACGCATATCGACCGCAATGGCGCCGAGCAAGTCACCGGTTTTCAAATGGCGGGCGAGTTGTTGGGCATGGACGGAATTTCGACCGACGAACACCATTGCAACGCGATCGCGCTTGAAGACAGCGAAGTATGCGAGTTGCCGTTTGATGGCCTCGAGCATGTCTTTCGCGAAGTGCCTGATTTGCAGCGGCATTTTCATCGCATCATGGGTCAGGAAATCACGCGCGAACAAGGATTGATGTTGCTACTCGGCAATATGCGGGCGGAGCAGCGCATCGCCGCGTTTTTGTTGAACCTCGCGAGCCGGTATGCGCAGCGCGGATATTCGGCGCATGCGTTTCAATTGCGCATGACGCGCGAGGATATCGGCAGCTATCTTGGCCTCACGATTGAAAGCATTAGTCGTTTGTTGACGCGTTTACGCAAAAGCGGATTGATCGATATCGACCAGAAATCGATCGTGATTCGCGATGCCGAGGGGTTGCGGGCCTTGCTGGGCGGGCAAAGTAGCGAATGCACGACCTGACTTAGTCTTTCTCCTTAAGCAGTAACGCCACGCCGGCCGATATCGCGCCAATGCCCCAAAGAAGTAAAAAGCCAACGGTATAAACGCCGAGCCGGTCAAACTCCAGCGGCTGGCCGAAGGGCCGTAGCTCGTGCGGATCGAACATCGAGAAAAATACGCCGCAGGTATAACTGGCGACCAAAAACGAGGGCCAAAGCACGCGCATCCAAAACGCATTGCGCGCGTACGTCGGGTGATGAGCGAGGTTGTTGGAGTTCATCATGGCGTGTTCCCCTTGATCGATGCAACGAGTTGAATCGTATGTTCGGTTCCGCCGTTATAGACGCCCGTTAATCGCCACACCTGCCCTAAGTCTTGCAGCACGACGCCGTAATGCACGGGTTCTACGTCGCTGACCATGCCTTCGTAGCGCGCGGTATTCGACGAGGCGGCGCGGCGCAAGACCGCGCGCTTATCGCCACTAGCGCGAGTGGGGTGCACGAACACGAGTTCGATGGTGTCGGGCCATTGCAAGGCCGCGTTCGCGGTGAGTTCGACGGCCACGTGATTGTTCGCATCGATCGTCACGTTCGACTTAAGGCCTAAGGCGCTGGCTTGCACATCGCGTCTTATTGAAAGGTTGATCGCCTTGCCTTCGCGATAGTAATCGTCCATGACTAATGAATCGGCACTCGTGGCGGCGATCCACCAGGTAAAAAAACTCGCAACGATGACCAAGGAGGGGCCGCCGATCACCAACCAAAGATACGGTTGCCGATACCACGCGGTCGGAGGAGATAAATCGTGCGTCATAGCCATTACCTTTAAGGATTTAGTGCGTGATCGGGGAGTAAAACGTCGTGCTCTCGCTAATGGCACCGTGATTGTCGTTAGCCGCCGACGCTTGAATCGTTAAAGCATTCATACCTGGATGCGTGGCATCACGCGGCGTTTGCACTCGTATCACGATGAAGCGTGATTCGGTGGGGCCAAGCGCGATGTCGTCGTCCGATGCGATTAAAGCGTTATGCAATCCTTGCGTGCCGAGCATTACCCGTTGCGCGGATTCGGTGAGGTTCATGAGTTGAACCCGATATACGTTTTCAATAAGACCGCCGTCGAGTTCGCGTGCCAGCATGCCGCGATCTCGGATGACGTCCATGCGCAGCGTGGGGCGTACCGCGAGCGAGGCCGCCCAGCTTGCGACCAGCACGAGCAAAATGCCGCTGTAAATCAATGTACGTGGCCGTATCGCGCGTTTGAAGGTTTCGCGTTTACTAAGTTTGTTTTCGAGTGCGTGTTCGGTGGTGTAGCGAATCAAGCCACGTGCATAGCCCATGCGATTCATGATGTCGTTGCATCCGTCGATACACGCGCCGCAACCAATGCAGGCCGACTGCAAACCGTCGCGAATATCGATGCCGGTCGGGCATACCTGCACGCACACGCCGCAATCAACACAATCGCCCAAGCCTAGACCACGCGGATCGGCATGGCGTGGACGCGAGCCGCGAAGCTCGCCGCGTTTGCCGTCGTAGGTGACGGTGAGGGTGTCGCGGTCGAACATGGCGCTTTGAAAGCGGGCGTATGGACACATCGTCTTGCACACTTGCTCGCGCAGGACGCCGGCTTGTAGATAAGTAAAGCTCGCGTAGAACAGCATCCAAAACACGACCCAACCGTTTGCATCGAATGCGATGAAATCGTGGCCTAATGTTTTTATGGGTACGAAATAACCGACGAAGGTAAAGCCCGTCCATAAGGCAAGCGTGGCCCAGGCACCCAACGTGGCACCTTGAAGACCGAGGCGCTTTAACGTCCATGGTCCATGCACGAGTCTTTGACGGCGTACGTGGTCGCCTTGAATACGGTGCTCGATCCAAATAAAAAGATCGGTGTACACCGTTTGCGGGCACGCGTATCCACACCATAAACGGCCCGCCACCGCGGTAAACAAGAACAACGACAGCGCGCTGATGACAAGCAGACCCGTGAGATAAATAAAGTCTTGCGGAAAAAGAACGATGCCAAATACAAAAAACTTACGCGAGGCTAGATCGAACAACACCGCTTGGCGTCCGTGCCAATCCAACCACGGCAGGCCGTAATAAACCAACTGAGTCAGCGCGACGAATATCCAGCGCCACGAGCGAAACGTGCCGCGCGTGGCGCGTGGATAAATTTTGATCGATCGCTCGAACAATGGGCGCGTCGTCTCGCTGGCATGTGCTTCGGCGGTAACCAATGATGGTGGAAGCGGGGCTCCCATGACTTAACGTCCTTCGCGTTTTGCTTCGGCGGTTTGCGTGGCGGTTACGGGGTTGGACAAACTCCACACATACGCGGCGAGCAATCGAGCGCGGTCTTCGCCTAAAAAATCGCGAAACGCGGGCATTTGGTTGTCGCGGCCCTTGGCGATGGTCTGCGTGATCGATTCCAACGAGCCACCGTGCAGCCATACCTTGTCGGTCAGGTTTGGCGCGCCAATTAATTGGTTGCCTCGCGCGTCCGCGCCGTGACAGCCGGCGCATATCGCGAACTTCTCTTGTCCGCGCACCGCTTTGATTGGGTCGTGCGCGCCGCCGGAAAGACTTAGGACGTAATGCGCCATATCGATCGCGCCCTTGTCGCCGCCCAAGGCATCGGCCATGGGAGGCATTACCCCGTGCCGGCCATCGAGTATGGTGATCATGATGTTGTCGGGCTTACCGCCGTGCAGCCAATCGCGATCGGTTAAGTTGGGAAAGCCTTGGCCGCCGCGCGCGTCGGAGCCATGACATTGCGCGCAATAGTTGAGAAACAATGATTCGCCGATGCGATGCGCATCGTCTTGCGAGGCGATGCGCTCGATCGATGTGTTTTTAAACTGCGCGTACAGCGCGCCGTAACGCGCGTTGGCCTCGTCCATTTCCCGCTGGTATTGGCTGCTTTGGCTCCAGCCTAATGAACCCTGACGCTCACCCAGACCTGGATAAAGAAATAAATAAGCGAGCGCGAATACGATGGTGAGGACAAAAAGACCGACCCACCACGCAGGCATCGGGTTGTTGTATTCGGCTAAGTCGTCGTCCCATACGTGGCCCATGGTGGTGGCTGGGCCCTTCGTGCGTTCGGTTAGGTTCGCCCATAACAACCACAGGCACCCAATGATCGACACGATCGTGATCACGACGATGAACGCGCCCCAAAAACCGCTGGTGAAGTCCATCATTGCAGCCGTCCTTCTTGGGCTTCGTCGTCGTTGAATGGAATTTGAGCGTCTTGACGGAAGCGTGATTTGCGGCGAGGCGCATAAGCCCATACGCCAATCCCAACGAACACTAAGAAACTTAGTACGGTGACGAGGCTGCGCATGAATTCGAGTGACTGCATAACAAGCTCTTAGTGTTGGGTTTTAATCGACGTGCCGAGTATTTGCAGATAGGCGACGAGCGCGTCGAGTTCGGTGTGGTTGCGGACCTGCTCGGCCGCGCCGTCGATCTCGGCATCGGTGTATGGGACGCCAACCCGGCGTAGCGCACGCATATGCGCGCTCATTTCGTCGGCGTTGACGGTGTTCTTCGCAAGCCATGGAAAGCCCGGCATGTTCGATTCCGGCACCACTGCACGCGGATCGGTCAAATGAATGCGATGCCATTCGTCGGAGTAACGACCGCCCACGCGATGCAAATCCGGCCCCGTGCGCTTGCTGCCCCATTGAAACGGATGGTCGTAAACGAATTCGCCGGCGACCGAGTAATGACCATAGCGCTCGGTCTCGGCGCGAAATGGTCGAATCATTTGCGAATGGCAGTTGTAGCAACCTTCTCGCACATACACATCGCGGCCCGCGAGCTGCATAGCCGTATAGGGCTTAAGTCCCGTCACCGGCTGCGTGATGGAGGTTTGAAAAAACAGCGGAACGATTTCGACTAACCCGCCGACGCTCACCACGAGCAACACGAGCACGATCAGCCAGCCGACATTTTTCTCGACGAATTCGTGATTCAGTTTCATAAGTTCAATGCGTGATGTGTCGATCGACTAATGCGCGGCGGCGAGGGCCACGGGCGGTGTTTGAGCCGAGGGCGCCATGCGAATCGTGCGCACCATGTTGTAGAGCATGATCAACATGCCGGTTAAGTACAGCGCGCCGCCAATGACGCGCACCACGTAGTACGGGTACGTCGCCTTGATCGATTCGATGAAGGTGTATGTCAACGTGCCGTCGGGATTCGTGGCGCGCCACATCAAGCCTTGCATGACCCCGGCGATCCACATCGCGGCGATGTAGAGCACGATGCCAATCGTCGCGACCCAAAAATGCACGTCGACCAATTGCATCGACCACATGCGCTGTTGACCGAATAAGCGCGGCAGCAGGTAATACATCGAACCCATCGTGATGAACCCTACCCAACCCAACGCGCCCGCGTGCACGTGGCCA
>DASTRU010000131.1:0-4128 GCA_035761045.1 Burkholderiaceae bacterium
ACCCCAACAAGGTGCCGATCACACTCCCCACCAAGGCCAGCACGATGAATTCAATAGCGAATAGCCGAGTGATGAACGGCTGCGTGCTTCCCAGGCAGCGCATGACGGCGCATGCGTCGATATGGCGTTGCGAATAACGACGCGCCGCAAGCGCGATCGCGACGGCGGCCAGCATGGCCGTCAACAACGCGACGAGAGCGAGAAATGACTTCGCGCGTTCGATCGCCTGTTGCATTTCCGGGCGACCGGCTTCGAGTGTTTCCGCGCGTTGTCCGCGCGTTAGCCGGGGTTTAAGCCATGCCTCGTAAGCGCGAATCGATGAACGCTCGCCCGCCACCATCAATCGGTATGTCACGCGTGAGCCGAATTGAATCAAGCCCGTGCTTGGTAATTCGTCGTCGCGAATCAATACGCGCGGCGCAAAGTTGATGAAGCCGGCGGTGCGGTCGGGTTCAAAGGTGATGATGCGCCCTACGCGCAACGTCGCATCTCCAAGCCTTAGGAATTCGCCAACACGCACGCCCAATACCGAGACAAGTTGTTCGTCGACCCACGCCTCGCCGCGCGGCGGAATGCCTTGGGCCGATTGTTCTGGTCCGCCGCTGCGCTCGGCGATCTTAAGCGCGCCTCGCAACGGATACTCGGGCGAAACCGCTTTGATGCCGGCCAGTTGAGAACGTGGATCGCCGCTCTCGCCTGGCTGTGGTTCGCGAATCGCCATCGAGGGAAAGGTAATCGTTTGCGCGACGGAGAGTCCCAATCGCTCGGCCTCGGTTCGATATTGCGCCGGAAGTTCGAGGTCGCCGACCACGACTAAATCGCCGCCTAGTAATTGCGCCGCGTCGCGATCAAGCCCGAGCCGAATGCGATCGACGAAAAACCCAACCGACGTAACGGCCGCGACCGCCACCAAGAGCGCCGCGAGCAATAAGCGCAGTTCACCCGCGCGCCAATCGCGCAAGGTCATGCGCCAAGCTTGTCTAATGGATTTCATAAGCCGTTATGCGTTCAGTGTCGTGCCAGAATATAAAAGTCGCCGAGATTCTCGGTTCTTCCGTTTATCGCCCGTTTGGTATGCCATCGAATCTCATGCGTTATCGAGCCAAATTCATCGCCGCGTTGCTTGCATTCATTGGTGGCGGGTTGGGTTTGCATCGTTGGTATCTCGGTTTGCGCGGCGGTGTGATGTATGCGACATGGTTGGTGGCGGGCATGGCGCTATTCAATGCCGTTGGTTCAAAGGCGACGACATGGATCGTGGTGTTGGCCTTGTTGCCAGTATGGGCCGGCTTTGCTGAAAGCTTGGGCATCGCCGTTATGCCCGATGCGCGCTTCGACGCGCGGTTTAACGCCAACACCACCCGGCGTAACGATAACGGCTGGAATTGCGTAATCCTCGCCATCGTGGTGTTGCTGGTCGGCACGACGATTTTGATGACAACCATCATTCTTGCTTCCCAGTTTTATTTCGAAGCACAAGGTATTAGCTTCGATCACTAAATAACTTGGTTGGACTTCGTTTAAACAAACAAATACCGCAATGAACACTCCTCCCGCGCGAGCCGCCGTGCTCGATCTCATTGGCAACACCCCGCTCGTTAAGATCACCCGCTTTGATACGGGTTGCTGCGAACTGTTCCTGAAACTCGAATCGCAAAACCCAGGTGGGTCGATCAAGGATCGCATCGGTATCGCGATGATCGAAGCAGCCGAGGCGGACGGGCGCCTACGTGAAGGCGGCACCGTGGTCGAGGCGACCGCCGGCAATACGGGATTAGGTTTGGCCTTGGTGGCCCGCACCAAGGGCTATCGCGTGGTGTTGGTCGTGCCCGACAAGATGGCGACCGAAAAAGTGTTGCATCTCAAGGCATTGGGTGCCGAAGTGCACATCACGCGCTCGGATGTTGGCAAAGGCCATCCCGAGTATTACCAAGACTACGCCGCGCGTATCGCGGCCGAGTTGCCCGGCGCCTTCTTCGTCGATCAATTCAACAATCCCGCCAATCCTCTCGCGCATGAACGCACGACCGCGCCGGAGATATGGGAGCAAACGCAACACGACGTCGACGCGATCGTGGTTGGCGTGGGCTCGGGCGGCACGATCACGGGCCTCACGCGTTACTTTGAACGCGTGCAACCGAATTTAGAGTTTGTGTTGGCCGATCCCACCGGGTCGATACTCGCCGACTACATCCGCACTGGGCATCACGGGCCAGCTGGATCCTGGGCGGTCGAAGGCATTGGCGAAGACTTTATTCCAGGCATTGCAAACCTTAGCCGCGTAAAACAGGCGTATTCGATCGACGATCAGGAAAGTTTCGCGACCGCGCGCGAACTCTTGCGGCGCGAAGGCATTTTGGGCGGCTCGTCCACGGGCACCTTGTTCGCCGCGGCCTTGAAGTATTGCCGCGCGCAAACCACGCCAAAGCGAGTTGTCAGCTTCGTTTGCGATACCGGCACGCGTTATCTGTCCAAGCTTTACAACGACGTATGGATGGTGGACCAAGGCTTGTTGTCGCGCGAACGGTTTGGTGATTTACGGGACTTCGTCGCCCGTCGCGCGCACGAGGGTGGCGTGGTCAGCGTCGCGCCCACCGACACCTTGTTGACGGCGTTTCAACGCATGCGATTAGCCGATGTATCTCAACTACCCGTGCTCGACCAAAATCGCGTCGTGGGCGTGATCGATGAATCGGACGTGTTGCTAAACGTTCATGACGACGTGCAACGCTTTCATTCGGCTGTATCCACCGCGATGACGCCCTCGCCTCGCACGTTGGCGCCCGATGCCAGCGTGTCGGAATTACAAGCGCTACTCGATCGTGGACTGGCCGGAATCGTCGAGGACGAAAACGGTTTTTATGGGCTCATCACGCGCGTTGACGTGCTCAATCACATTCGTCGGGAGGCGGCATGAGCACGTCCAAGTCGCACGCGCTCGCCACGCGGGTCATTCACGCCGGGCAATCGCCCGACCCAAGCACCGGCGCCATCATGCCGCCCATTTATGCAACGTCCACCTACGTGCAAAGCAGCCCAGGCGTGCACAAGGGGCTTGATTACGGACGTTCGCACAACCCCACGCGCTGGGCGCTTGAAAATTGCGTGGCCGACTTAGAAAGCGGTTCGGCCGCGTTCGCATTCGCGTCCGGCCTGGCGGCGATCTCCACCGTGCTCGAAACCCTCGACGCCGGATCGCACATCGTAAGTGGCGATGATATTTACGGTGGCACTTATCGTTTGTTCGAGCGCGTGCGCGCGCAAAGCGCGGGGCATCGGTTTAGTTATGTCGATTTAAGCAATCTCGACAAGTTCAAGGAAGCGTTGCGTCCCGACACCAAACTCGTTTGGGTTGAAACGCCGACGAACCCTTTGCTTAAGCTCGCCGACCTCGCGGCGATCGCTGAAATTTGTCGCGAACGCGGAATACTCGCCGTCGCCGACAACACCTTCGCAAGCCCATGCGTGCAACGCCCGTTGGAACTCGGGTTCGATGCGGTAGTGCATTCCACAACCAAGTATTTGAACGGCCATTCCGATGTGATTGGCGGCATTGTCGTCGTGGGTCGCGACGAGCGGCATGCACCGTTGCGTGATCGGTTAGGTTTTTTGCAAAACGCGGTGGGCGCCATTGCTGGCCCGTTCGACAGTTTCCTGACGCTACGTGGCATTAAAACGCTCGCGCTTCGCATGCAACGGCATTGCGAGAGCGCGCTCGCGCTTGCGCAGTGGTTGGAAGAGCAACCGCAGGTCGAGCATGTGCGTTATCCGGGACTGTCCTCTCATCCGCAACATCAGCTCGCGCGGCGACAGATGCATGGTTTTGGCGGAATGATCTCGCTCGTGCTGCGCACCGATTTAGCCGGCGTGCGCAGATTTCTTGAGTCGATTCAAATCTTCGCGTTGGCGGAAAGCTTAGGTGGCGTCGAAAGCTTGATCGAGCACCCAGCCATCATGACGCATGCCTCGATTCCACCGCACATCCGACAATCGCTTGGCATTGGCGAGGGACTCGTGAGGCTCTCTGTCGGCGTCGAGGACGTTAATGACTTGCGTGAGGCTTTACGTGAGGCACTCGCGCGAATTTGAGGTTGGCGCATTAACCAAACAAAAACGGGCCGTTAGAGA